>JAZNBA010000010.1:0-22024 GCA_045586785.1 Eubacteriales bacterium
GGCACTGTTACCGCCGCTTCCTCTTCCGGCCGTAACGACGGCGCATCCGCCATGTGAAGCGGGAGTTGGGGTGAGCGCCGCAGGTGGACTTATCCTTCTTATCGAACTTGGTGCAGTCCCAAGGATTGCCCTTCCAGTCGATAGCGTTGCCGGGCTGAGGAGGATTCTTATCGAGACCTTCCCACCAAACAGTGTTCTCGGCAGTATTGTGAACAACATTGGTGAAGATGGTATCCTTCATAGTGGTGTAGAGCGCGTTGGGGTTGGAGTTGAGGTTGGTACCGGGAGCAACGCCGAAGAAGCCGTTCTCGGGGTTAACTGCCCAAAGTCTTCCGTCCTCACCGACGCGGAGCCAAGCGATATCGTCGCCTACGCACCATACCTTATAGCCCTTCTTTGCGTAATATTCAGGCGGAATGAGCATTGCGAGGTTGGTCTTACCGCAAGCAGAGGGGAATGCAGCGCAAATATACTTGGTTTCGCCGTTGGGAGCCTCGATGCCGAGGATGAGCATATGCTCAGCCATCCAACCTTCCTTGCGGCCAAGATAAGAAGCGATACGCAGAGCGAAGCACTTCTTGCCCAGCAGAACGTTTCCGCCGTAACCGGAGTTAACGGACCAGATGGTGTTGTCCTCGGGGAAGTGGCAGATGTAACGCTTTTCCTCGTCTATGTCAGCGCGAGCGTGCAGACCCTTGATATAGTCGGGGGAATCGCCCAGAGCTTCAAGTACATCGGTGCCGACACGAGTCATGATCAGCATATTGAGAACGACATAGATGGAGTCGGTAAGCTCAATGCCGTATTTAGCAAAAGGAGAACCTACGATACTCATAGAATAGGGAATAACGTACATAGTTCTGCCCTTCATAGAGCCGCGGTAGATCTTGGACAGCTTTTCATAGCATTCCTTAGGATCCATCCAGTTGTTGATGTTGCCTGCGTCCTCTTTTTTGGAGGTGCAGATAAAGGTACGTCCCTCAACACGGGCAACGTCGTTAACAGCGGTGCGGTGCAGATAGCATCCGGGAAGCTTTTCCTGGTTGAGCTTGATCATTTCACCGGTAGAGCAAGCCTCAGCACGCAGAGCCTCTGCCTGTTCCTCACTACCGTCGATCCAAACAATGTTGTCGGGTTGTGTCATGGCTGCCATCTCTTCGATCCAGCCGGTAACAAATTTGTTGTTGGTCATTTGATTTCTCCTTCGATATATTTGGGTAATCATTGTTTTCCATGTTAATAATACCACAATTTTTTTGTTTTTTCAATATAATAATTGCAAAGTTACAATTTGTTAACAATTTGCATAAAAAGCAAAGCAAAGATTTGTTAAATATTACTCGATTAAAGTGTGAACAAATGTTTGCATTTGTGAAAAAAGTATGTTATACTAAAATATATAAATTTACATATTGAGGGATTGAAATGAAATTGACTTCCCGAGAGCAAATGACTCTTGATTACATAATTGAAACCATTAACGAAAAAGGATATTCTCCGAGCGTACGCGATATTATGGCGGCAGTCGGATATAAAAGCACATCTACCGTGTACAGTTGCCTGCAAAAATTGGAGGCGCTGGGGTACATACAAAAAGAGGGCGGAAAAAGCCGTACGATAAGAGTCGAGGGGGCGTCGGCACCCGGAAACAAAGTGCCGATTCTCGGCAGAGTTACCGCCGGACTTCCAATACTTGCGGAAGAAAATTTTGACGGATACGTTAATTTTGTATCCGAGAACGTAAGTGTGCCGCAAGCTGAGCTGTTTGCGCTTCGCGTCAGTGGCGAGAGCATGATAGAGGCAGGGATTATGGATGGTGACGTTGTCATAGTTCACCGCAGAGAATACGCCGAAAACGGCGAGATAGTGGTTGCCATGATAGATGATTCGGCAACTGTTAAAACATTTTATAAGGAAGATGGCGGTTATCGTCTTCAGCCTGAAAATTCCACAATGCAGCCAATATATACCGATCATGTTGTTATACTCGGTAAGGTAGTTGCGAGCATGAGACTTTATTGATTATTTGACAGCGGTGTTGATATACGATACCGCTGTATTTTTTGAAGGAGGATATATAACTTGGAGCATCGAAAACGTGTTACCGATAATGAGCAGATATGGAACGCAGATGTTAAAAACGATCGTGTAGCTAATGATAAGCTGCGTTCGGGCCTTGGATGGCGTAAGCTGAAAACCGCATTCAAAACTGTTTTTCTCAATTTTAAGGAGTACGCAAGCTTTTTTGCCGCATTGTTTATAATACAGTCTATGATATGGCTGCTGTGTTTTACTACGGCTACTAATATTGTCCGCGAACGCGAGATGATTGAAAAGACGTATGATCATCATGTGATAGTTGATAATCTTACAAAATCAGATGTGTCGTGGCTGGAAAACGCTTTCGCCATAAAAGACGCTCAAATTATGCGAAGCTATGAGGAGTATAGATTTATTGAACCCGATGAGAATAATAAATATTACAGCCTCAGAGTAAGACTCAAGCAGGGAAGCGATATAGAAACCTTTGTGCAATATTATCTTGAGGGTAATTCCATTGATACCTCGCGCCTTGAAATAACGCCCACCCCGCTTATGACATACGATAATGAATATGTGGGTACAAATATCAATGATGCCATATTGGCGGGAATATTGCTTATTGCGCTTTCTGTTGTGGTTATGATGTCACTGTTCAATATCCGACTTAACCACTATAAATTCATGTACGGTATTTATATGACGTGTGGCGCGGGATTCCGACGGCTGTTCAGCTCATCCATATGGGAAATGATGGTCATTGCTTGCTCTACCGTGGTGCTGTCGGGCGTTACCAGCTTTGCCTTGTGCGCAGTTGTATTTTCCACCGTCGAGGTTGCCGTTATGTGGTGGATGATACCGCTGGTTCTGGTGCTCAATTTTATTATTGTTTTTCTTGCGGTGTATATGCCGACTAAGGCACTGTCAATAAAAACGCCGCTGTCTCTTATAGTGGCGCAGGATAACTCGAATCTTGTGTCCTCGCCCAAGCGCTCATTCAAAATATTCAATAAGAGTTTTCCGTATCATTATGAGCTGTTTTCCGCGTGGCGTTTCCGCAAATATTTTGTCAGAACGCTAATAACTTCTATCTTGTTTACGTCAATATTCCTTTGCACAGTTTATGTGGGCTATATGAAAAAGACGGATGAAGCGGTAATGGGGCCTGAGCTTATTGCGTACGTTGATATAGGTGACGTTGATGTTACGGGGACAGATGAAAGATTTTTCAACATCAATGATGTCGTAGACGTTATGGACGAGATACAGCGCGACGCGCTTGAAACACTTGACGGAGTCAGTCATACCAAGTGGGTGAACGAGACCTCGGCAAGCTCGCTTAATTCGCATCTGTTGCTGGGACTTGATACTACGGGCGGTTATAAATATGCTGTGTCTGCCACGGGACTTCAGGTAGGCTATAACAGAGCAACCAATGTTTACGATTACACAGCAATGGATAAACATTATTTAGATACGCTGTGCGCTATATACGAAGTGGATGGGGATCCGTATGTGGTGCTTTCCGACAGTAGCAAGATAATCATCAGTGATAAAATGTATAACGGAGCAGGTATTGCATTTGAGGTCGGAGATAGAGTGCTGGCGGCAACCTTCTTCCACGGCAAGCTTGATCAGACAGATTACCTGACGCTGTCACCTAATGAGATACTCAAAAAGCAGCTTGAAAAGTGTACATATGAATATAAAGAATACGAAATCGCGGCTGTTGTACACGGCGGCGAAAACGTGGACAGCTTCATGGTGGGCATGAACTATATTGAATATTATGCTTTTACCGGTAATACAAAGGTCAGGGGCGATATAAAAATATTCACCGAGCAAGGTCTTGACAGCACGATGTCCGAGCCGCTTTTGAGCGAGGTACGCGGCAAGCTGAATGAGCATGCCGGAATTTACGGTATGAATTATAGAATACAGCGCAATTTCCGCATTCTTAACGATGAACTGATATCCGCGCGTCACACTTATTTGCGAATAATCATTATAGCGGTATTGCTGCTGCTGTTGTCTCCCGTAGTATGGTTCTTCTCTCAACTGCTGTTTTATTTCAAGCGCGAGAAGGAGATCAATATTCTGCGCATGTTCGGTGCGTCGGACAGACAGGTACGGGGGCTTTACAGCTTCGCGGGACTTATTATGTCTGCGTGCGCAAGCGTTGTGACCGTATTGCTGGGATATCTGGCAAGCTTCGGTCTTTACAAGCTGTTCAATAACATATTGGTCAAGTACGGTTTTGTCAGCGGAACGGAATATGAATTCTATATTTCGAT
This sequence comes from Eubacteriales bacterium, assembly GCA_045586785.1. GTDB lineage: Bacteria > Bacillota > Clostridia > Oscillospirales > CAG-272 > UMGS1002. The sequence goes on from JAZNBA010000010.1 coordinate 4,335, forward strand.
TCCCGCGCTCATTACCAGTATTGTACTATCGGTACTATGCGGCTTCCTTTCCTCGTTTATTCCGTATGCGGTAAGCAAGAGACGCATAGAAAAGCAGGCGGCACGTCAGCTGTCGCAGGATAATTAGGAGGTGACTAAAGATGGATGATAGAAGAGTAATTCTCGAAACTGAGGACGTTATAAGACAATATCAACAGTACGACTCGGTGGTTACCGCGGTGCAAAGAGCAAGCATACGCGTTTTTGAAGGTGAGTTCGTTGCGATAATAGGCTCGTCGGGTTCGGGTAAAAGTACGTTTTTGCACCTGTGCGCGGGACTTGACAGACCCAATACGGGTACCATCAAAATAAGAAACAACGACATTACAAAAATGTCCCCCGATGACCTCGGTGCATTTCGCGGCAAGAATATCGGTATGGTATTCCAGAATCACAATCTGATACCGCAGTTTACCGCACTCGAAAATATACTTATCCCCACTCTTATGTGCAACCGCCCCGAGTTTTCATATGAGGAAAATCTCAAAAAGCTGATAAGTACTCTTGATATCGCGGACAGACTGCACCATTTGCCCAGTGAACTGTCGGGCGGTCAGCAGCAGAGAGTCGCCATTGCGCGCGCGCTGATAAACCTGCCTCAGATTGTGTTTGCGGATGAACCTACCGGCAATCTTGACCGAGCCAATGCGGATGAGGTGCTACGTTTGTTGCTTGAAACCAAAGAGCTGTTGGGACAGACGCTTATAATGGTAACTCACGATATGGAGATCGCCCGTCAGGCAGACAGAGTATTTAAGATGGACAACGGTTTTATTACACCGTGGCGTTTATAATATACATTCAAAAGAGCATAGGCCATTAAGACCTATGCTCTTTAACTTTTGACGGTGACTTTATAAATTGACGAAGCTTCAAAAAATCCTCGTGCTCCAGTGCGTAAAGACCTCGCAGAAGTAAAATGTAAATTAGCGCACAGCATATTATTGCCCACGTGATAGTGACAACTGTGATACTTCCGCCAATCGGCGACAGTATAAGCTTGATTGTGCATACAGCTCCGGTTATAGCAACAAGCGGCTTTATTATCCATCCTGATATATTTGGGCGTAAGCGGCTTATATACAAAAGCCGTCCGACGCTGAGTGAGGCATTAATAATTTCGCAAGCGTAAACAATGACTATATAGCTATATATGCCGTATCTCGGCAATACCAGCCACACTAAGATCACCGAAAGCAGAGCATCGATAATGTTCACCAGCATAGAATAAAATTGCTGTCCCATACCCTTTAGCATGGCGTCCGTCATGCTGTCGAGATACATTATTGGAATAAGCGGTGCGAGATATGCAATAAAGCTTGCCGCCTCGGGTGTGTCGGGATAGATTATCGCTCCCAGCTCTTTTGCGAAGCAAAGCATTATACCGCTGACTCCGATGGAAAATAGAAGTGTCAGCCGAAGCGTCTTGCGCTGAATACTTTTGACCGAGCTTTTGTTGCCGGCGGCGCGGCTTTCGGCTATTTCGGGGATGAGCAGTCCCGAGAACGAGGTTATAAATACCGCGGGGAACAGTATTATAGGAAATGCCATGCTTTGAAGTGAGCCGTAAAGACTCAGCGACGTGGCGGTATCCGCACCGAATTTTTTGAGTCCGAGAGGGATGAGCGCATGTTCTATGCTGAGTAGTCCCGAACGCACGTAAGAGCTGAACGCCACGGGTAGCGCGATAGATAGCAGAGAAGACGATATTTCACGCGCGGAAGTGTTACTTTTGCCCGACGGGCGTTTGCTGAAAAGATATATCAGCGTCATTATTATGAGTGAACATATTTCGGCCATTGTGCTTGCTATTGCCAGCGCAATGCAGGCGTATTCGATGCCGCGAGGTAGAAAAAAATTTATAAGAAACACGGTGGCGGATATGCGCACTATCTGCTCAAGAAATACTGTGACCGAATTTTTTATTACTTGCCGCCGTGCCGTGAAATAGCCGTTCAGTGCCGCTGTTATGGATATTGGCGGGAGCGAGAGGGCAAGTATGCGCAGAGGAATGACACATCGCGCGTCATCAAGCAGACGGAATGATATTATTTCGGCAAGAGAGAAAAGCAGTGTTGCCGCCGTAATGCTGAATCCGAGGGCGTAGACAAGACAAGTGCGCAATATTTTACCTGTTTGCTCGGGAAAGCCTTTGCCCTGCGCCTCGGATATGAGACGCGTGACCGCAAGATTTATTCCCGAGGTGGCGAGCGTTATTCCGAAGGCATATACGCTGCCGATAAGCGAATATACCCCCATAGCCTCGGCACCCGCCGCGTTTGATACGTATATATTGAAGTACATTCCCACCGTGCGCATAATAAGCGATACCGCGATGAGAATGAATGCGTTGTACACAAATGTGTGTTTCTTTTTCATGCTTGTTGCCTTTCTTTTGAATATATTAAATGATATTCAAGCGCGAACAAGGTTAGAATATAATGAAATCGTTATATTTTTAAATCTTATATTTCGACGTATTTAAACCATTGAACTCAATATTCAACAAATATCGACAACACTGCCGGAATTTATTTTTTTGTGACTGTAAAAAGCGTATAAAACGTATTGACAACAGCCGAGCTTGGGATTATTATTTATTAGCATTAAAACTTTTTGGAGGTTGGTATGAAGTATATTTGCGAGCTTTGCGGATATGAATACGATCCCGCAACAGGCGATCCGGACAACGGCATAGCCGAGAAGACCGAATTTGAAGATATCCCCGCGGATTGGGTATGTCCCTCGTGTGGCGCATCGAAGCAGGATTTTGAGGCTCAGTCGGAGGACGACGAGGAGCCGGAGGGCGATGAGGAATGAAAGAAAGGCACAGCCGTGGCTGTGCCTTTCTTGATGTTGCGTAAAAGTGTTGCAAATGAGGCGATGATATGTTATACTTATAATAACATATCAATACTGGAGGAAGTTTTTATGAGGCGTAGTTATTGTGTAAGAAACAAAGTATTTATAATGATTGCGTTGATATTGTTAATTACAAGTTCATTATCGTCGTGTATGGCAGAGGATAAAAAAGAAGCAAAGCGTAATTTGTTCGATGCATTGGAAAATAACGACAGACAAGCAGTATCCGATATTCTTGATGAATATCCTAAATTAGTCAATGAGGACTATTATACTTTTATTACCCCAATAGACGCTCCAAATTCATCCCCGTTACTCACTGCAATTGTTTATGGAGATTTAGATATGGTCAGCCTTTTGGTGGAAAAGGGGGCAGATGTAAATGATTCAACGGTTAAAATTTATCCTTTACATAAAGCTCTTCATATGGGGAAATACGACATTGCATGGTATTTGATAGAGCACGGTGCTGATCTTTCTGCGATGAGTGGCAGTTGGGAGGAATCTGTCGCATTTTGTATTCTCTCGCAAAAAATACACTCTGATGATGGAGAAAAGGAGCAAGACCAATTTGAATTGTTAAAGTATGTGCTTGAAAACGGTGCGCCATTAGATCCACCGATTGGCTGTCAAGAAGGAATTAAGACTTTATTAGGCCTTGCTGCATATCAAAATAATTCTTTGGTTGTCCAATATTTGCTTGATGAAAAAATATATGATATTGACGAAATAGTCAACCCTAAATACACACAAAAAACAGCGTTGATAATAGCGGTAGAACAACAGTCATACAATGCTTGCCAAATTCTGTTGGATTACGGAGCAGATAAATCAATTAAAGATACTTATGATAAAACTGCTGTGGATTATGCAGAAGAGTTAAATGATGAAAGATTGATTGCTATGTTGAATAAATAAGATAGAATTTTTTCGCAGCCGCCCGACCGGGCGGCTGATTTTGTCGCATATCAACGAAATTTTACCCGATCAATTTTGTTGACAAAAGTAATATATAAATGTTATAATATATTATTACCTTGATGAAGAAGGGAGCTTCCCATGAAAAAACTGCTTATTGTTGACGGCAACAGCATAATAAACCGAGCGTTTTACGGCATTAGACCGCTTACCACCTCGGACGGACGTCACACCAATGCGATATTTGGCATGATAAATATATTGACAAAGCATATATCGGCAGTCTCGCCCGATTATTGCGCGGTTGCGTTCGACCTCAAAGCTCCCACGTTCCGCCACAAAATGTATGCGGATTACAAGGCGGGCAGAAGAGCAATGCCCGAGGAGCTTGCTATGCAGTTTGAGCCTGCCAAGCAATGCGTGAGCGCGCTCGGCTTTTCACTCATCAGCAAAGAGGGCTATGAGGCAGACGACATTCTCGGTACGCTGTCGGCTCAGGCAAAGCAAATGGGTGATATCGAGAGCTACATTGTTACGGGCGACCGCGACGCACTCCAGCTTATCGATGACACCACCACAGTCCTGCTTGAAACCAACAAGGGCACAGTCAACTTTGATGTTGAGCATTTCAAGGCTGAATACGGCGTTGATCCGAGCAGTTTTATCGACGTTAAGGCACTTATGGGGGACAGCTCCGACAATATTCCCGGTGTTGCGGGCATAGGAGAGAAGACCGCGCTGAAGCTTATTGGCGAGTTTGGCTCTGTTGACGGTGTATATGAAAATCTGCCAACGGCCAAGCTGACTCCGTCTGTCAAAGCAAAGCTTGAGAGTGGGGAAGAGTCGGCGCGTATGTCGCGGGAGCTTGCCACGATATTACGTTCTGTTCCCGAACTGCCTGCAATCGATGAGCTTGGAAACGGCAGAATAGACGCCGCGTCAGCCGCTGAGATATTTGCGCGCCTTGAGTTTTCCGGCTTTATCAAGCGTTTCGGACTTGAAGAGGCTATGGAAAAAGGTCAGGATATGGAGTCTGTTAATATCGTTTCGGTTGAAGGCGATACTACTACTGACATTGAGGGCGATATTATTGCACTTGATATAGTTGACGACACCGCATCTGTTTACGACGGAAAGACGGTGTATGCGTATAAAAACAATTTTTCTGCATTGAATGAGTTGCTGATTCAAAAGCAAGTGATATGTCACGATTGCAAAAGAATATATAAAATCTTAAAAGAAAATTCTGTTTCGTGGCGCGATTGTACCTTTGATACTATGCTTGGCGCATATGTGATAAATTCGGGCGACAGCAGCTTTGATCTTGCGAGATTATCTATGGAGTATCTGGGCTTGACGACCAACGAGTCTATTCCCACAATCGTGTATATTTACAAGCTTTATGACGCACTCAAAAAAGCGGTGTCTGAAAGCGGCCAGGATAAGCTGCTTTATGAGATCGAGATGCCGTTGGCGGCTGTGCTTGCTGATATGGAGATGTGTGGATTTAAGGTGGACAGCAATGGTATAAGTCAGTACGGTGATAAGCTCGGCACTGTTGCGGACGAGCTTGCAGAACGTATATATTATCATGCGGGCGGTGAGTTTAATATCAATTCGCCCAAGCAGCTTGGAGAGATACTTTTTGAGCGGCTGGGCTTACCCTGCGACAAAAAGACCAAGACAGGCTACTCCACAAGTGCCGAGATACTGAATAAATTACGACCATACCATCCCATTATAGAGGATATTCTCGATTACAGACAGGTCACAAAGCTTAAGAGTACTTACGTTGACGGTCTCTTGAAGCTTATGGACGAGAATGAGTGTATACACACCAACTTCAAGCAGACGGGAACTGCTACCGGACGTCTCTCGTCAGCTGAGCCAAATTTGCAGAACATTCCCGTAAGGACCGAGCTTGGACGCGAATTACGCAGATATTTTATTCCCAAAAAGCAGGGTTACGTTCTTATAGATGCTGACTATTCTCAGATAGAGCTGCGGTTGCTTGCCGCTATTTCCGAGGATGACCATATGGTAAAGGCGTTTGTTGACGGTGAGGATATTCACACGAGCACAGCGGCAAAGGTGTTTAACGTTGACGTTGATGACGTTACAAGCGAACTGAGAAAGCGCGCCAAGGCGGTCAATTTCGGCATTATGTACGGTATTGGCGAATATTCACTGTCGCAGGATCTCGGCATATCGGTTGCTCAGGCAAAGCGGTATATTTCCGACTATCTGGCAAGCTATCCCGCTATAGACGCATACCTCAAGGGCACGATAAAACAGGCGTACGAGGACGGTTACGTCACCACCATATTTGGCAGACGCAGATATATAACCGAGCTTAAATCACCCAAAAAGCCGCTCAGATCATTTGGCGAGCGTGTGGCAATGAACAGTCCGATACAGGGATCTGCGGCAGATATAATCAAGATCGCTATGATAAACGTAGACAAACGATTGCGCGAGTCGGGCATTGACGCTCACCTGATACTCCAGGTACACGACGAGCTTATTATAGAAGCTCATCCCGATTGTGCTGATGAGGCGCTTGACATTTTGCGAACCGAGATGGAGGGCGCAATATCCTTGGCGGTGCCTATGGATGTGGATATCAGCTGCGGCGAAACGTGGTTTGAATGTAAATAAAAATATCCGCTACAACGCACGTTGTAGCGGATATTTTTATATTTGGTTTTTAAGAGCTTCAAAAGAAGTGAGAAATGTGTTTTCGACTTGTGTGAAGTCTGTAAATGCAAAATCGGGATGTGAGACGAGTATCGGCTCATCATCGGAGATTCGCATTTGCATCATACTCAGAAATTCGTGATACAGAATAGAGTCATCTATCTCAAAGACCAGCTTTCTTTCTTCGTCTGACAGGCGAGGGGATATCCATTTGTCAAAAATTTTATTTTGCAACGACGCCTCTATGCCAAGATACTCCTTAAGCAAAGGCTTTACCGGGCGCGTTATGTCCGAAAGATATGCTTCACTGGCGTCGTGAAGCAGACATCCAAGCTGCACTCTTGTGCTATATCTGCGTTCACGCGCTTCATTCATACAGCATAGGCTGTGCTGTGCTACGGAATAAAAGTACGGAAAATGTCCGTTGGCGCGGCAGAGCAGTGAAAGAGCGTGGGCTATGTCTTCAATATCAATGTCGTGCTCGACAGCGTTTATGGGGTCAAAGCATATTTTTTTATACGTTGTAATACAGCTCATTTTTATCAATCCCCTTTCTTATCCTGGCTTTTGAGGACTCGCAAGGCATCATAAATGGTTCTTACGGGTATCAATTCAAGCTCAAAATCATTTTTTCTGCGTTCCAGATTACGATACGGCACTACTGCGCGGGTAAATCCCAGGCGTGCGGCTTCATGAAGTCTTGAGTCAAGATTTGAAACGGCTCTGCACTCACCCGAAAGACCAAGCTCGCCAAGGGCGATAAGATCGTCAGGAACAATTTTTTCCGTCAGTGAGGATATCATTGAAAGCGCGACCGACATATCCGCCGCGGGTTCGTCCAATTCAAGTCCTCCAATGACGTTAAGATATACGTCGTTAGCCGAGAACCGCAGACCAAGCCGTTTTTCAAGAACGGCAAGTATCAGATACATACGGTTGTAGTCTATACCGTTGGAGGTGCGACGGGGGGACGGAAAAACGGTGGGCGTTACCAGGGCCTGTATTTCGGCAATAATTGGGCGTGTACCCTCTATAGTGCACAGTGCGCAGTTGCCTGGGGTATCCTTGGGGCGCCCCGCAAGCAGCATTTCCGAAGGGTTGGGTACTTCCTCAAGACCGCGGTCGGTCATTTCAAAAACACCGATCTCGTTGGTTGAGCCGTAGCGGTTTTTGACTGCGCGAATTATTCTGTATGTCTGCTGTCTGTCGCCCTCAAAGCACAGTACGGCATCCACCATATGCTCAAGCACTTTAGGGCCTGCAATACCGCCTTCTTTATTGACGTGCCCGACAAGAATAGTAGAGAAGCCCGTACTTTTGGAGCGTGCGATAAACGCCAACGCACACTCTTTTACCTGAGTGACGCTACCGGGAGAAGATGCACTTTCCGCGCTGTATATGGTCTGGATAGAGTCAACTATAAGTATATCGGGTTTGATCTTGTCAACCTCGGACAGTATGCTGTCAATATTGGTTTCGGTCAAAAGATATATGTTGTTTCCGTCGATGCCGAGTCGGCGCGCTCTGAGCTTGAGCTGACCGCCCGATTCTTCACCCGAAATATACATGACTTTTTTGTTTTGTCCGAGAGATGCGGATATCTGCATCAAAAGAGTGGATTTACCTATTCCGGGCTCGCCTGACAGCAAAACTACCGAGCCGTCAACAAGTCCTCCGCCAAGAACTCGGTCAAACTCGCCCATTCCGGTGGAATCACGGAAGTATTCCGGTATAGAATATTCATTCAGCGGCACAGCATGGCTTGCGCCTGTGGCTATTGCACTTCGCTTTACTGACGTGGACTTGGCAGGCGGCGTTGCTTCTGTTTCGGTCATTTTATTCCAAGCGCCGCAGCCTTGGCATTGTCCGGACCATTTTGGACTTATATAGCCGCATTCTGAGCAGACATAAACGGTTTTGTTCGCTTTCATAGTGATCTGATCCTTTATTTTGAAATCGATTATCAATAATATGATACCATATTTAACGGTGTAAATCAATATTTTTTGTTACTGTCTTGTGAAATATATTCAATTATTGAATCGCACAGTATCAGCGCGAGTTGTTGTCGATAGGCAGGGCTGTTGAGTTTCGAACATTCAGCATCATTGGATAAAAAACCGCATTCCACCAAAACCGAGGTATTGTGACTTTTGTTGAGTAAATATATATTGCTGCCAGCGCCCTTGGGACGGCGCAGATTTTGAGGTTGAATAGTATTTTTAACATTGTTTTGAATTATAGTGGCCAATGCTTCGGATTCAGTGTCCCCCAGAGGAAAATATACTTGAAGTCCGTCGTACTTCTTTTGAGGAAACGCGTTCATATGTATACTGATAAATAATGCATCCGGGTTATGATTTGCTATTTCGAGGCGAGCTTTCAGATCCAATACCTTCTTTTTTCCATTATAATCTTCATTGCGGTCATACAGCATAATATCCTGCGTGCGAGTCATGATTACATTTGTTCCGTTAGCTTGAAGCATATCTCTCAAGTTCAGTGCTATATCCAGATTTAAGTCTTTCTCAAGTGTACCGTCATCGCCTACGGCTCCGCCATCCTCTCCGCCATGTCCGGCATCAATAATTACGGTGATATTTTTATGTGATGTCATGCTGTTTGTATTTATTGTATCTATCAATTTTGGAAGTGACAATGCAAGCAGGATTCCTATGGTCGTCAATAAAGCTGTCATTGCTGTGACTGTTCTGAAAAAAATATTTTTAAACATATATACCTCCGCCCAAATACCGGTGGTATATTTTATTTGATATTGTGGTATTTTATGAAAAAATAAAAGAAGGTATTTGATAACCTTCTTTTATTTGACTCATTTGTCGAGTGCTTCAAGATAATTTACAACATCACCGATGGTGATAAAGTTGTGTATATCCTCGTCTTTGATAACAATATCAAACTTGTCTTCGCAGAGCATGATAAGGTCTGCCAACTCAATGGAGTTAACGCCGAGGTCGGTGGCAAGCTTTGCATCAAGAGTGATGTCAGCTTCATCGATCTGCAACTCTTCAACGAGCAGTTCTTTTAACTTTTCGAACATTATGTGATCCTCCGAATATTATTGATATGATCATTTTGCTATACCAACATTTCACATTATACAATATTATTTCGTGTTTGTCAAGAAATAATTTCATTTATATTGAACTTGTGAGCATTATGGTATGTATTGATTGGAAAATATACTCAAAAATAACTGTCAGTTTATTGACAGCCACCAAAAGATGCGTTATAATGTAATAAATAAATTTTATTTTGAGGTGGACATATGAGTAGATTTGAAGAAATTCGTGAATCGGCAAAAGAAAGAATACTTCTGGCAGCGCACCGTGGAGTTGCAGGCGGAAATATTCCTTGTAACACTATTGCCGCTTTTGAGATAGCACTCAGACAGGGAACCGATATTATGGAGCTTGACGTTCAGCGTTCTGCTGACGGCAACCTTTATGTGTTCCATGAGGGCAAAGAGGATCCCCACTTGAATGCATATAAAAACTTTATTAAGGACAACACATCCGAGGCTATTCGCCATATGAGATACGTCAATGTTGACAACGATGCTACTCAGTTTGGTGTTAACACTCTTGACGAGGTGTTGGAATTCCTCAAAGACAAGTGCTATATAAATCTTGATCACTGCTGGAATTTCTTCCCTGAGGCGGTGGCTTGCGTTCGCCGTCACAAAATGGAGGAGCAGATCATTCTCAAGAGCGGTCCCAAGAAACAGTTCTTTGATATTATAGAGGCATGTGCTCCCGATATTATTTATATGCCTATCGTCAATATGAAGGACGAATGTTTTGATCTTCTCAACTCTATGAATATAAATTTTGTAGGCAGCGAGGTCGTATTCAACTCAATGAGCAGCGAGCTGGCAAGCGAGGCTTATATTGAGAAGATGCACAAGGCAGGCAAGATACTTTGGGCTAACGCAATTATTTACAGATATACTGTTCAGCTTGCTGCGGGAATGAGTGACGATACTTCATTGACCGGAGATCCCGCTGACGGTTGGGGCAAGCTTGCCGACATGGGATACGATATTATTCAGACAGACTGGATGGGTATGTGCCGCGAGTATTTGGTCAATTCCGGCAAGATATATAAAAAATAAAGCACTGTAAAAGCTTATGCAACTGTTTTACCGCCGCCCCCTGGCTCTGGTGTGCGCAGCCTTTATGGCTGTGTCGTTGTTAGCTTTTTATATTAGTTTTACCGCACAGATCGTGGCGGCGATAGTATTTATCGCCGTCGCTGTTTGTGCGGCTGTTTTGCTTTTTGCATTAAAAAAGTACCGTAAGATATGTATGCTTTTTTTGGCGTTGGCAATATCGGCGCTCGCGGCATTGGCGGTATCATATTCGTATTTTGCTTTGAAATATTTACCGTGTCAAGAATACGTGGGAAAAACGGTCCGGGTTGAAGGTGTAGTTATATCAAAGAAGTATGAAACTTCATTTTCATCGGGTTATAAATTGAGAGTCAGCTCTATAAACGGGGAGAAAAACACTTTTGTCGCTACTCTTGATTGCGGTTATGTAGGAGATCTCAGTGCAGGGGATAGAGTTGCTTTCAGTGGCATTGGAGAATCCATAGGGTATGGCGGAGATGATTCATCTGTCATGTCAGAAATGGCAGATGGATACATGTTGCGATTCGTTTCTGAGACTGAAGAAGGTTGTGTTATAGCAGAGCATGGTGCTTTTGATATTGAGATATTTTTCTCGTCCGTAGCTACAAGATTGAGCAATATTATACGTCGTGAGGTCGGGGATGAAGAAGGGGATTTAATAATCGCCCTTTTGCTTGGCGATCGTGAAGGGCTTTCTTATTCTACAGTGCGCAATTTCAGTCGAGCCGGTGTATCGCATCTTCTGGCATTGAGCGGTTTGCATATGGCAATCGTTATGGGTGTTGTGGATTTTTTGATGAAAAGGCTGCAGATCACAAAAAGCATAAGATGCGTTTTGCTGTTGATATGTATGGCAAGCTATTTGTGCATAATTGGGTTTCCGCTATCTGCTTGTCGAGCGGCAATTATGCTGGCTATGGTTTATATATCATATTTCTTCTCGGCACAATCGGATTCGATCACGTCATTGTTTATTGCAGGAGTGGTTATAATATCGGCTATACCGACATCTGTGCTGGATGTTGGATTTTGGCTGTCTTTTACAGCAACGGCGGGAATTATATTGGGTGTACCGATAGCAGAATCTTTTTTGAATGGATTATATGTTGACAAAAGCGGTAAAAGACGCAAAATTTTAAAACATAAATCATACAAATTGCTTGTAAAGATACTCAAATATATAGTTGCATCGTTGGCGGCAACGCTGGCAGCTAATGCGGCATGCTCGTTGATAGTGTGGATATCTTTTGGTGAAATATCGCTTTGGACTCCGATCACGAATTTAATAATGTCTTTGCCGATTGGAGCAATTATATTTTTGACTGTAATCTTCGCGCTGGTCGCCAAGATACCTATTATCGGCAATTTGTTGGCAACGATCATACGAGGAATTGCTTCTGTGATATTAAACGTTCTTGAAAAATTTGCAAGAACACCGGGAAGTGTTATTTCGCTAAAATATGATTTCGCAGGTATAATTATAATTCTGTTAACTATTTCTTTGGTGACCTTGGCATTAATAAATGTGAAAAAGAAATGGATATGTGCATTACCCATACCTGCGGCAATTTTAGCATTTATTATATGCTTTAGCATTCATGGCAACATAAATACCGGGAAAATGGATGTTTCATATCTTCAAAACGGTAAAAATGAAATGATAGTTGCTACTCATGGCAGAGATGCAGTTATTTTCGATATGACTGATGGCAGTTACTCTAATATTTACAGAGCTTTGGAGACCGCATCTGACAGATATGCGACGGATATAGGTGGATATGTTATCACACACTATCATCAAAGGCATATTTCCACTGTTTATCGCCTTATCTGCTCTGAGTACGTAAAGCGCATTTGGCTACCGTATCCACAGGATGAAAGAGAATACGGTATAATGTGGAGTATTGCTTATTATGCGGACAAGTATGGATGTCAGGCAATGGTATATGATTCGAATGAAATTATTGAGCTGTTAGATGCTGGATCATTTAATATTGACCGAAGCTATATAAAACGCTCTACGCATCCGATTCTGATGCTGTCCATTAAAGCCGGTGATAAGCGGATTACATATGTTGGGGCGTCGGCGCATGAAAGCACGCTTTATCCGACTATCCAAAGTTATACCAATGAGTCGCAATACGTTATATTCGGTGTTCATGGGCCGATAACCAAAAGCCAATATTCATACGCCTTGAATGACCGCTTGAGACAAGTCATCTGGGCGAACAATGATATAATATCATACTTCAGGTGCAAAACCGGGCAGGAGAATGTATTGGCATCTGCAAGACTTGTGGGATCCCCACAAAAGGCGGTCATTACATTAATATTTTCTGAGTAAGCAAAAGAACCGAACATTGTTCGGTTCTTTTGCTTTTGTGATATCACTTTTGAATAAAAAACATTAAAAATCCAAAAGTATTAAATGTCAAGTGATGTCATGTATTCGAATGTCTCACGTTTCACGGCGACATAATCTTTCCCGTCGCGCACCATAACCACGGGTGGTCTCGGTATTCTGTTATAATTGGATGACATCGAATAATTGTATGCACCTGTGTTCAAGATAGCAACTATATCGCCTGATTCTGCTTGAGGAAGCTCAGCTTCGGGAATAATAATGTCTCCGCTTTCGCAGCATTTACCAACTATAGAATATGTTGTTGTTGCGTTTTGGGCGGCTTTATTAGCGATAACTGCGGTATAGGGTGCGTTATACAAAGCAAAGCGAGGGTTGTCTGTCATTCCGCCGTCTACAGACAAGTAAGTTTTGTAGCCGGGGATATTTTTAATTGATCCTGCGGTGTAAAGTGTAATTCCGGCGTCAGCCACGATACTTCTGCCGGGCTCTGTGATTATTGTTGGGGTGGGGTATTGGAATTTATTACAGAAGCTTGTGAGCTTTGTTGAAAGTGCGGAGAATATTTCATCATAAGGTGTTTTTTCGGTGTCCTCGGTGTAACGGATTCCAAATCCGCCGCCTATATTTATAATTTTTGCTGTAAATCCAATGCGCTCGCGTATCGAACGGAGAAATTCCAAAACATTTTCAAGTGCATCAATAAACGGAGCGGCTTCGGTGATCTGGGATCCTATGTGATAATGCACACCCATGACATTTATTGACTTCAAGCTCAGTGCATATTTGATAATGTCTTGTGCTTGTCCGTTAGCTATGGGTGAGCCGAACTTGGAATCTATCTTGCCTGTGTTGATCTTTTCGTGAGTGTGTGGGTCGATCCCTGGAGTTATACGAATAATTACGGGTTGACAAATTCCTTTTTCGCCCGCAATATTATTGATATTGTCAAGCTCAAAGGCGTTGTCTGCGGCAAACAGACCGATGCCTTGCTCGATGGCAAAGCGAATGTCTGCGGCAGTTTTGTTATTGCCGTGGAAAATAAGGTGTGCGGCGTTAAAGCCTGCGGATACGGCGGTATAAAGCTCACCGGAGGATACAACGTCAGCATACATATCTTCGTCAGCAAGAATACGGTACAGCTGCTTGCAGGACATTGCCTTGCTGGCAAATGCAACATGTGCGTTCTCACCGAAAAATTTATTTAACATATTTTTGTGAAAGTTGCAGTTATATCTTATGCGGTCCTCGCTCATAAGAAACATAGGAGTTCCATGTTTTTCGACGAGAGTGGCGGTGTCTATTCCGCAAAATGCGAGATTGCCGTTTGGGGATACGGATATATCGGAATTAATTGAAGGTAGGTGTTGTAAAATAAGCGAGGAATTCATGCTTTGAGCCTTTCTGTAAGCTTAATATAAAATATACATTATATTATCACGTGAAAATTGATTTGTCAATATTATATTGTATCATATCTCGACAAAATATCATAACCTTTAATGTGATATGTTATTTGACTTAGGAAAGGAGAAGGGATAATGCGTGATAACAATATAAAGTTTGCTGTGTTGGGCGGGGATTTGCGTCAGTTGGCGGTTTCGCGCAGATTAGCGGGTCTTGGATTTGAAACGGCTGTGTGGGGAATCGATGTAGGGGCAGATGAAATCGGTGATGCGGTAAGGTGTGATGTGTGGGAGGACGCAGTCAAAGGCAGTAAAGTATGGATATTGCCGCTTCCCGCATCTGCTGACGGAGTATATATTAATTGCCCTATGTGCAGATCGGAAGAACCTCAAAAGCTCAGGATGTCAGCGCTTTTGGATGCTTGTGATGAGCAGACATTGCTCATGGGGGGAAGATTCACACCTTTATTCAAAAGCAAAGCGGATGAAAAAAATATTAAGCTGATAGATTATTTTAATTCCGAAGAATTACAAATAAAAAATGCCATTCCCACAGCCGAGGGCGCAATAGCGATAGCTATGAATGAATTGCCAATAACACTGCATTCATCACGTGTGGCTGTCATTGGATATGGAAGAGTAGGTAAAACGCTTGCTGATATGTTAGTTTCATTGGGAGCTGAGGTGACTGTAGCGGCACGCAAGAGTACGGATCTTGCGTGGGCGGACACCCGAAAATGCGCGCAGCTGCGTATTCAAGTGAAAAACGGGCAAAGCAGTCTTATTGAGCTTGGCAGGGGGTATGATGTCATTTTTAATACCGTTCCTTGCTGGATACTTGATGAAAATGTATTGAAGAATTTTAACAAAAACACATTGATCATTGATCTTGCATCGGCACCCGGCGGAGTTAATACCAAGGTGGCATCGGAGCTCGGCTTGAAGGTCATATGGGCGTTGTCGCTGCCCGGTAAATGCTCTCCGTTTACAGCAGGAAACATTATATGTGACAGCATACTTGAAACATTAATACGTTTGGAGGTAATATAATGATAGGTTATGCTTTTTGCGGATCTTTTTGCACACATAAAGCTGCTGTTTCGCAATTGACAGCGCTCAGACACTGTGGTTATGATATCCTGCCCATAATGAGTGAAACGGTTTATTCGTCGGATACACGGTTTGGAAGCAGTAAAGGTCTGCGCGATAAAGTGTCACAGATCTGCGGCAGGGAAATAGTACATACGATTATTGATGCCGAACCATTGGGACCGCAGATATCACTTGATGCTTTGGTGATTTGTCCTTGCACCGGTAATACACTTGCCAAAATGGCGCACGGTATTACGGATACATCGGTTACAATGGCTGCAAAGGCACATCTGAGGTGCAACAGACCGCTGGTAATAGCATTAGCATCAAACGATGCGTTGTCTGCAAATTTAAAAAATATTTCTCAGATGCTGAACCGCAAATGTGTATATTTTGTGCCGCTGTCTCAAGATGATCCCGTTAATAAACCCTATTCTCTTGTGGCGGATTTTTCGCTTTTGCGTCCTACGCTTGAAGCGGCACTTCAGGGAAGGCAATATCAGAAGGTTTTTATGTGATGAAAAAAAGCCTCTATGAGTGAAAAAAGGTTGACAAAAGAGCACATCAGTGCTAAAATAAAGAAAAATCAAGAAAGGTAAATGTGACTATGAAAAAATTTACAGCATTGTTTTTAGCGTTGGCTATGCTGGTGCTGGTTTCGGTAGGATGTGCGAATACAGAAGACACGCCCGATGCTGTTGATACAACAACTGCAGCGCCCACGCAAAACGCAGATACTACAGTACCCGCCGATACAACAACTACAGAGGACGAAGACGAATTGTCCGGCTTTGTGAAAGATGATATTCCCGCCGATGCTCGCCTTGACGGTAAGACAATCACGTTGCTCCATTGGGATAACGCCGGAAAACAGGAGTTTTTCTCGGAAGGTCAGACCGGTGAAATCGTAAACGATGCCATATATTCCAGAAATCTCACTGTGGAGGACAGACTGGGTGTTATGTTGGCATTCGTATCTTCTCCCGGTAAATATGAGGAGCAGGATATTTTCATTAAAAAAGCCGAAAATGATATTACATCCGGTGCTTGCGAATATGATGCTTTCGCTACATACAGTATGACTATCGCCTCTGCGGCGTATAACGGAATGGCTACCGACCTGCGTCAGTTTGATATTCTGGATTTTGATAAACCCTGGTGGCCTGATAATCTGCTCAGTGAGTCTACCATATATGATAAATTATATTTCGCATCGGGCGATATTTCCACCAACCTGCTTTATATGATGTACGGTTGCTTCTTCAATAAGTCAATTCTTGAGGATCACGGCCTTGAAAATCCGTATGAGCTGGTCGATAACAATCAGTGGACGCTTGACAAAATGTTTGAAATGTCTGAAAACATATATAACGACGCTAACGGTGACTCGGTAGTCGGTGTTGAGGACGTTTACGCATTTTCCACTACAACATACGTTCACTTGGATCCCTTCTACTATACCGCAGGTCTTAAGACCATGGATAAGAACACGGATGGCACTCCCGTTGTTTCTCCCGATCTTTCAAGTGAAAAGGCAATCAACGTTGTCAATAAGGTCCGCGCATATCTGAATGACGGTAATTATGCTAATTATGAAGACGGTAACAAAATATTCAAAGAGGGAAGATCTTTGTTTATTTTTGACCGTGCTCAGTATGCCGAGAACAATCTGAAGGATGCGACTTTTGAGTATGGTATGGTTCCTACTCCCAAGTATGATTCCACACAGCAAGATTTTTCTACCGTACTTGGCTTTGGATATACGCTGTATTGTATATCAAACGGATCCAAGAATCCCGAAGGCACAGCACTCGTTATGGAATGTATGGCATCTGAGTCTTACAGACAGGTAACTCCCATAATCTTTGAGACATGTATGAAATATAAATACGCAAGCGATAATGACACTTCGCGTATGTATGATATTCTTCGTAGCACTGTAAGCTTTGACATCGGACGTATCTTTACCATGTCCTTTAACAAGATTACGTATCAGTATTTCAGAAACTGTGTCCGCTCCAAGACTCCGTCTGATTATTCAACCGCTATAAAGGGTCAGGTCAAGGCTCTTGAAAGATTGGTTGACAAATTCGCAGAAACATTTGCATCTTTTGACAAGTCGGAGGCCAAGCGGTCTTAGGAAAGACAACATATTAGGACA
>JAZNBA010000011.1:0-22085 GCA_045586785.1 Eubacteriales bacterium
TACCAAATCCAAAGAAACGCAAACTTCAATTATTTCTATACTATATTCCTTTCTTAAAAATTCTTTTAGCTTTTCAACACTTACTTCTCTTCCTTTAAACTTAATTTTGTGGAATCTATGATATTGTTTTAAAAAATAGGCATTTATATCGCTCGAAACAAAATAAAGTTTAATTTCTGAAATCAATTGATTATCAATGTCATTACAATCATTGATAATCATGCAAATTGAATCATCGAAAACAGAAATTTCTTTAATTGTTGAATCGTGAAAATTGTAATCGTCAAGTTTTAAATCAAACATATTTCTCCTAAGGGAATATTTTTATGTGTGTTTCCCGGTTGTGTTTTTTTACCATTTTTTTGTTGCTTCTACCGATTTTTTTAAGTATCTGAAAGCTACTTTTTTTGCACTGACAACTTTACCATCTTTTCTTTCTCTGCCAAATTCTACAAAAAATCTCCCCAAATTGTTATACGTATTATAGTCGGGGCAAAGTTTCATGTTCTTTATAAACAGCGCCTGTGCAGGTGCAAATTTGCCCTCTTTAAGCAACTCTAATGCATTGAGATTGCTTTCTATATCTTTCATGTTTGTTACCTCTTAAAAGATGGGTATTTTACCTTCGCCAATTCTTATCAGAAATATTTATAAAAACTTTAAGGGCTTGGGATTATCCCAACAAACTGCCTTTTGTCCTCAAAAGGCGATGCTTGCCGGTATGTGTCACAACTATAGTTTCCGATTCTCTTAATCACTCATCCATTTTGAAATACTCGCAAAAGAAGTTGACTCGATCATCCTCAAAATCACGAATTTCATATATGGAATCTTTCTCCCAACCATTCTGAGAATGGCTGATAATTTCAAAACCGTGTATTTCTAACGGCATCGACACTTCTCCAATTCTAAACCTCGAAACATTAAAAAATGTTATCCTGTAAACTGCATTTTCAAAATATATTTTCCACGATAAATCAAGCTGATTGTCAACATTTTTAAGAAACATTTCTAATATTTCAATTTTATTCCCTTGAAAAATTTCTGCTTTTTCAATATTCATATTTAATCCCACCTTATAGTAATTCCATCTCGGTAATATGAATTATATGTTGTAAAATGTACATGTGGACTTCCATGATTAGAATATCCATGATTTGTCCAGTCAATTCTTATATTTTGCCGTCCGGCAAAATCATAATATGCCGTCGATTTTTCATATTGTCTAGTGCGATTGTTATAGGTATAATTTGTATAAGACGAATTGGGAGTACTTTGCTTCGGTGCATGTTTAGAGTAAAAACTGTCTGGCAAAAAAAGTTCGTCATCTATAACAGTTTGGCTTGTTTGTGATTTGGACCCTGTATATCCATGGTTGCTATTCCCGTGTACTTGGTTTTGTTGTTTATCTACTGTGGTATTGTTTGCTTTTACGTTAGAACTTTTGGAGCCTTGGATTGGGCCTCCGCCGCTACCGGGTTTTCCCACTTTCTCGTCAAGCAGATCGTTTTCATCATCAAAAATATCAACACATGCCGGTTCGGTTCCTTGCGAATCTCTTTGGAATACCGGCTCGTTGTTACAATACGCAAACATATTGTAACCCAGCAAGCCTTGTCCGGTGCTTACCAATTCATCTGCATTAATGAATCTGCAAGTTACGGGGTCGTAATATCTGCTTCGGAGATAATAAAGTCCCGTTTCGGTATCGAAGTAGTAGCTTCTATAACGGATGGAGTTAAGAGTACCAATTCCATCAATGTCAAGAGTGATGGTCTGATTACCCCAAGCGTCGTAAGTGTATTTAGCCTTAATTGCGCCGGTAGCGTCAACTATGGCGGTAACGTCACCCTGAATATTCTTTTCATAGTAATAGGTGTTGCCATTGTAGGTAAAACCTATTACACCGTTTATGCCGTAAAGGTACTTAATAGTTCCGGTAGGTCTTGTTTCGGAAAGAATTGTTGTGCCGTCGAGGGTGTAAGTAATGTTATTTTTGCTTGTTCTGATACCCTCTGCGTTATAGGTGAAAGTATTACTGTCAAAGCTATTGAGTTGACGGAGTTTGCCCCAAGAGAGGTTGTGGCCTCTGTAGGTCGTGGGGTTTCCGAGAACGTCATAAACTATTGATTCGCCGTTATAGCTTACAAGCTGATCTTTCCAGCCGGTGGATGCGTAGGTATAATTTATGGTTGCATCGGGAGTTCCAGAGGTTGCCGTGAGAACGGTGTTATAAGTTTTCTTGGAAAGGATATTACCCGAAGTATCGTATGTGAAAATGTAGGTCTTGTTGAGAAGGTAGTTGTCTTCTCTCACAAGCTGGTTCATTTCGTCATATGTATACTTTGCAATCAGCTATTTATTTGTAAGGAAACAGTTAGAGGATAAAATATCCTCCAACCATTTCCTCACTAAAATGCAATTTTATAAATACTAAAGCTCAAGCTTTTCATTAATGGTTTGGAGTTGCTCTAACAAGTCTGCAATGAGGCGGTCCAATAAGGTGCTTGCTGATTGGAAGAGATATTATAAATGTGTTTTATGTTTTAATTTGTAACACCTTTGCATTTTGGACAGCCATGCATCCCCTAAACATGTTGAAATATACTCTAAGGCTTCTTGTTTCGATATGTGTAAATTTTTAAGTGTGGATGAGTCGCCCGAAGAATTATCTAATAATACTCTAGGTAAATTGTGAAGGATTAGCAATCTTATAAATATTTCATTAGAATGCTTTTTGTAGAAAGGTTTTTTAGCAAAAGTAATTATTTCATCAATAAGCCTAATCATTATTACAATTATATCGTGATCATAGCTGTCAACATATCGCAAGGGAGATTGTAATCGCATAGTTGCGCCCCAACTATTTATTCTATCAATTAAAGAAGTCACTATTTCCGTTGAAACAGAAGGCTCTATGTTGCGTTCCATCCGTGTCAATAATAAATGACACTTTTTCATATCGGAAATGAATTCATTGATATTTGAATTTATTTCAACTCTTTTATAGTGTCTAAATATATAAAACATTATGAATATAATACAAGTGCCGCTATTCATTTTTCTCTCCTTATTTTAATTTTATGGCTTGATTATTAATTTAGTCCAGGTCATATTTGTTACTACACTTGGATCATTAACTATCTGCCCCATATTAATGCCTGTATTCAACCGACCATATTTCATTACATTAGCAATCATTGTGTGATGCCCCTCTGAAACATATAGAGAGCCATTAATCTCGGTATATGCACTACTAGCAGTTAAATGATTATATGAATCATATTTGGCTAAAATTACTTTTTGTGATACTTGTGTTTGTCCAGGTTTTATTCCTGTTTTTTCTAATATTTTTAGTGCATCAATTACACGTGGATCTATTTGATTAGGCTTCAATGTAGATGAAAAGTCCGAGGGAAAATTTAATCTTTGTAGAGCTTCTCCTATGGCGCTGTCGGCTTTGCCATTAGACTTGAAACTGATACTGCCACTTCCGGCTTTGCCACCGATCTTGAAACTGACACTGCCACTTCTGGCTTTGCCACCGATTTTGGCACTGACACTTCTGGCTTTACCACCAACCTTGACACCGCCACCGCCACTGGGTTTTCCCACTTTCTCATCAAGCAGATCGTTTTCATCATCAAAAATATCAACACATGCCGGTTCGGTTCCTTGCGAATCTCTTTGGAATACCGGCTCGTTGTTACAATACGCAAACATATTGTAGCCCAATAAACCTTGTCCGGTGCTTACCAATTCATCTGCGTTTATGAATCTGCAAGCTATGGGGTCATAATATCTGCTTTGGAGATAATAAAGTCCCGTTTCGGTATCGAAGTAGTAACTTCTGTAGCGGATGGGGTTAAGAGTACCTATACCATTAACGTTGAGTGTAATTGTATGATTACCCCAAGCATCGTAGGTATATTTGGCTTTTATAGTACCATTAACATCAACAATAGCAGTAACGTCACCCTGAATGTTCTTTTCGTAATAATAGGTGTTGCCGTTATAGGTGAAGCCTATTACGCCGTTGATACCGTAGAGATACTTAATAGTGCCTGTCGGTCTTGTTTCAGAAAGTATCTTTGTACCGTCGAGGGTGTATGTGATGTTGTTTTTGCTTGTACGAATACCGTTAGCATTGTAAGTAAAAGTGTTGCTATCAAAGCTATTGAGCTGACGGAGCTTGCCCCAGGTGAGGTTATGACCTCTGTAAGTGGTGGGATTGCCGAGAACGTCATAAGTGATAGTCTCGCCGCCAAAGCTTATAAGCTGGTCTTTCCAACCGGTGGATCTGTAGGTATAATTTACAGTTGCATTGGGCGCTCCGCTGGCTGTTGTGAGAACGGAGTTATAAGTTTTCTTTGACAGAATATTACCGGAAGTATCATATGTGAAAATGTAAGTCTTGTTGAGAAGGTAGTTATCCTCTCTGACAAGCTGGTTCATCTCGTCATATGTATATGCGGCTATCGGGGTGCCTGCGTCTGTTTCCGATTCAATTTCGGTTACATCATTAATTGCGATAATGTTTCCGTTATTGTCGTAAGCGTAACGGAGCTTGCGCTGCTCGTTGCCGTTGATATTCTGGGCAACGGTAGACACCATATTGGTCAGACGAGTATCGGAGCTGATATATGTAATCTCATCGGACAGAAGTGGGATGGTGGCATTTGCAAGCGTGAGATTTTTCTCGGTAATTCTGCTATACTCGTCGTGCTCGGATTTGTGAGTGAATACGCCATCAAGCGTTACACCAACTACAGTATTATCTGCATATATTTTGCCGTCGGAGTTCTCATCGTAGATGGGCAGATAATCTTGCGTTTCGGTGCCGTTGTGGAATGTGGTTTTTGTCAGTCTGTTGTGACTGTCATATTCATATTCCTTGAACGCCGCATCATTGATCTTTTCCTCGATAACATTTCCAACACTATCGTACTTATAAGTATAGCATTTATTGGCTACGTTGTCAACATTTTTTGTGGGTCGGCTGAGATCGTCGTATTCCGTGGTTGCAATGACCGTCGCAATTCCATCAGAGTCTGTATAAGTTTTCTTGATGGGATTTTGATGACGGTCGCTTTCAACCGTTATTTTCTCGCCTGTTGCATATGTTGTTTCGACCGTGGTGGTTTCGGTCAAGGTGTAGCTGTTGGTCGAGAAATCCACGCCGGCGATCTTGGTCGTTTGCGCGCGGCCCATGGTGTCGTAGGTGAACTCGTAATCGAAATCATTATGAGTGATCTTTGTCAGCCTGCGTTTGTCGTAGCCGTAGAGGACGGAATATTCGCCGCCGCTTGACGCAGACATTGATACCTTGGTGATGAGGTCGTTATTTGCATCGTATGTGTAGCTTGTTGTATTTCCGTTGGGGTCTGTTGCGCTTGTAAGCAAGCCTTTTGTGATATTGTAGCTGCTCAGCGCCTTGATGGTTTCGTCGCGCTCGTCGGTGACGGAAATAGGGAACTCGCCTGTGCTGTCGTAGGCTGTCTCGGTGATGAATGCCTTAGCGGGAACAGATACCGTTGAGGGATTCATTTCCGAATAATAATATGTTTTCGTCAGCGTGGGCATACCGACAGAGTTATAGCTATGCTCCGTCATAATGCCGCGGTAGTTCTGGGAGCGGATCAAATTGTGCTTGTCATCGTATTCAAAGTAGGATGTAAAGGAATTGCCGTCAAGGTCGGTAACGGTCTGGCGGACTGCGTCGTAGTTGCTGTTTTTCTCGGTGACCGTGGTGTAGATGCCGTTGTGGGTGGTTGTTTTTGAATATATAGTTTGAGTTTTTCCGAAAACGGTGATACTGTACTCAGTCAGCGCGGGCGGATTGTCGGCGTTTTCGTCTCGCAGATCTTCGGGAATCGAGAGGTAGCCGGGCTCTTTTTCTTCAGTTTGAGTATAAACCGCGAGAGCAGGCACAAGACGAATGTTATCCACATAGCATTTGCCGTTATTGTATGAATAATCAGCTTGTACTGTAATATTGTTGAGTGTTCTTGAAGAGTCTATTTGAATAGGCAAAGAAACATATTGCCAATCAGTATAATTCGGGTCAAATGAAGCCTTAAAGGTATCAAAGTGTACTTCTTCATATTCAAAGTTTTCACATACTTCACAGCCTTCGCATGTTTCGCTTTCATCAAGACCGCAATCGGGCTCAAAACCTCCATACTTCACGATTGCTCGGAGTTCGAATTTTACAGTATCGTCAAGTTCAATAGAGTTAAGTGATTTTGCCCATCCGGTAAGAAGCAGGGTGTTGCCGATAGAGAGATTTACATCTGATGCCGGAATAATTTGTTCAATAAAAGAAGGGTCTTCTCCGCAGCCGAGACTGCAAGCGTTATTTCTGTCTATGTATGTTACGCCGTTATTACCTGACGATGTATCTTCAAGGAGCAGCCATGTATGTGTTGGACGCCCTCCTTCTCCATCCCATCCCGAATCCCATATGGTGACATTTTCCTCAAAGGTGCTGTTGTGTAGCAGATTGTGTTCATCTCCATAGGTTTGGTTGCTTCCGCTGAAGCAACGTTTTTTATCGGCATATCTGTATACGCTTGTATTGGATACAGGTTTACGGTCAACTATATAGTCACAGTTTAATTTATCCCAAAAGGACGAAGGGGCAGGGCCTATTAAGGGTGTACGCTCAACGGCTGTAATTATTTCATCGTATACAGTTATAGCTCGTCCTGAAGCATCAAAAACATATACTTTGTTGATACCGCTACGATCCTTGATCTTAGTGGCACCATACTGATATGTCATTTCAAAAAATTCGTCACAGGTGTCACTGTCGGATGGACACTTGGAGATGCGTTTGATGCGATCTTCATAGTTGCCGGTGTATGTATACTCGGTATGAGTACCGTTTGCGTTAGAAACTGTAATTATGCGATCATGTGAATCGTATACAAAGCCTACAGAGATGTCGTCTGGATATAAGATACTGTGTAGTAGATCAGTATCATAAATGGTTGTGTAATTCAAGCGCACGATGCGACCTGCAGGGTCGGTGACGGAGGTCAACCTGTTGTCCGTGTAATTGAGAGTGATTGTCTTATTGGTGGGGTTATTGGCTAATACACCGATGATGGTGGCAAGACCGTTTGCGTTATACGAGAGATTAATGCCGTTTCCGTTGGCGTCGCGAACGGCACTAAGTCGCTTGCCGACAAATTCTATGCGCGATCCGCCGCGGTCGGTGATTAGGTAGCCGTAGGAAGTGGTGGAAAAGGTCATGCCGAGGCCGCCGGCGTCTGTGGCGTTTTCGCCGCGCCAGAAGTAGTGTATCTGACCTGTGCCGTCGTGGTAGGCGGCTTGAACGTATTCATTTTCGTCTTCTTCAAATGTCTCGATGTGCTGTGCCGCTGACAAAGACCAGCCGAGACCGCAATGTGTTGACGTAAAGCTATCTTTATTATAACAAAGAGCAAGTGTGAAGGGGAAGGCGGCGCTGCCCATATCGGCAACATCAAAGCGCATGGTCAGTTTGCCGGTGTGAAGGTTTATGTTATCGTTACCTGTGGAAATTATACTTTGATTATCAAGATGTTGATTCTCACTAAAAGTTGTGTTAGACATATTTTGTCCTCCTTATATTTTTATATGTATTGAGCGGGGCAATACCCCGCTCTTGTTTAATTAAAGCCATAGACATCCGTGATCGCGTGGCAATCGGCGGGGAGGGAGGTGCACAGCTCGGACATTGCGTCGCAATAGCGCGCATAAAGCTTATCCGAGAGCTGCTCGTTTTCGTCCAGCACCAGCATTGCCGCGACATATGCGGCGGCGATGGGGGCAAAGCGGGGCGAGAGGGGAAAGTCCTCGTCAAGCTCGATGCAGACGGCGCTGAATGTGGGTTGGGGCTCCGCGCCCTCCTTTTCGCGCAATACCGCGTCGATGCCGCCGACCTCACAGCAAAACGCCGCCATAAGGTAGGGGGCGCGTTCCTCAAAGTCCCGCGCGCGGTCCGCCGCCGGCTCTGCAAGCAGAGCCAGCGCGGCGGTATAGATGTCATAGCACGTGACGGGAGCCGCCATTTTTACGCCTTGGCAACGCCAAGGTCAAGCAGTACCATCTCATTGGGGTAAACTACCTTTGCGCCGAACAGGTGCAGACCCTTAACTGCGTCCGCGAAGCGCTTTTCGGGGCGGTATGCATTGATCTCGGACAACTGGGATGCAAACGCGATAGCGCGCTTGGTACGCGCGAAGCACTTATAATAGGTGGTGTCGGTCTGGTCCTCGGCGGCGATATTGTTGGAGACGAATATCTTGCAGCCGCCGATACTGCCGATGCAGCCGGTCTCAAGCGCTTCGGTATTGTCGGAGGACAGATCGATCTTTGCCTTGAGAATGATAGCGGCAACTGCGGGCGACACCTCGATAACGATATCGGACGCGTCGGACACGTTATTGGCAAACAGCTTGGTGCGGGCGTCGATAATGTGGTTGATGATGTTCTCGGTAGTGGTACTGTCCTCCTTGATAATGTTGGTCGCCTGATCATACAGCGAGAATACGTAGCTGTCAGCGGCGTTGGCAAGGGCGCTTGCGGCAACCTTCATTGCCTCGTTCATAAGCTTGGGGGTGCACTGGGCGCGGTCGATGTCGTCGATCTGGAAGTTGAACGCCTTTGCCTGGTCGATGACCATAGAGCGAGCAACGTCGGAAAGCACCTGAGGATCGGACATATCGGTGTCCTTGGTGTAGTCGAAAACGGACACCTCGCCTACGCCCACGATATTAACGGTGCAGCCCTTTTCCTTGATGTCGCCCTCGAACTCGCGGTTGCAGTGGTTTACTGCGATGTACTTTTTGTCAAGCTGGGTATAGAGATTTTCGCTCCAGATGGTAGGGATAAAATTAGAAATAGCCATGATTTGTTTTTTCCTTTCTTAATTAAAAAATGATTTTTAGTTCCACAGCTTCATGGAATCAAGTATTTTTGAATAATTTTGACGAACCTGCGCGGCATTCATGGCGCGCACCTCGTCGGGTGAATAGTAGTCCATGTCAGCACCGTCCACGCTTCCGCTGGACGCTTCGATGTTGCGTTGATTTATCTCGGCAGCGATAGCCTCGCGGCGGCGCTGTTTTGCCTCGTAAAATGCGACGGAAGCCGCCAGGGGCAATCCCGCGCGGACGCCCTCCCACACCTCGCTCGGAAGCGAGGTGAGAACGCGGTCGGGGTAAAGCTCGGAGAACTCCGAAATCTCGTCATGCATGCGTGAGAGCGCGCGGTCACGGCTCTCCAGCTCGGCGCGAAGCGAGGATATCTCATCACGCAGAGCGGTGAGCTCATCGGTGCCGGACTCCTGCTCGGAACCCTGTTCGGATGGGGCGTCTGCGGTGTCCGAGTCGGAGGCTTCAACGTTTTCGACGGTTTCAACGTCTTCGACGGCTTCAATGCTTTCGCTGACGGCTTCAACAGCTTCGCTTTCAACGTCAATGGTGATTTCGGACTGAGTTTCGGTCAGCATTTCAGACTCATTCTGCATCTGTATTTTCTCCTTTCGCGGCGTTCAGCTGCTCCAGCAGGCGGGTGCGGTCGTGGACAAGCCCTGCGGGCAGGCGTTCTATATACTGAACCGGCGTAATGCAACCGGCGTCAAGCAGTCTGTTGAGCATACTCAGCGCGCCCGCCGCACTGTATCGGCTGATCTCGCCTACGTCAACGTGGGCGCGGAGCATGGAATTGCGCAGTGCCGAGAAGCTGACGCGTTCGGCCACATCGCCTGCATCGGTGTGATAGGGCAGCAATCTTTGATCGGAATAATAGGCGCACATCATGTCTGCCCAGATGTTTGCCACGTCCTCTATGCAGCCGAAATAGCTGTGACGCACCTGCTCCAGCGGAATTTTCGCCGCTTCCTGAAGCGCCAGTATCGCGCTTGCGTTGTCGGCAGAGCCTTCGCCCAGCGCGGTTTCGGTGGCACCGCACAGCTCGCGCGTCAGGTCAACTGTCATATTCAGCAGGTCTATATAGTCATCTGCAAGCTCGCCTACGCCCACCACCTGCACCGCGTCCGCGATGCTTGTGCCGCCTACGGCGGCAATAGCCTCGCCCACCTCGTTTGACCATTCCGGAATACGGCTTTTATCGTAGACAACCTTGGAAAAGGCGGTGTCGGTCATATGCTTCATGACCATGGAAAAGGCGCGGTTGATGAATTTCTGATTGGGGATCAGTGAGCTTATGGGGGAGGTGCCGTGAAAGCTGTTTTTGGTGGACTGCCAGTTGAAATACGCCACGGGATACAGCGTTTGCGCCGTTTTGCGGCGGTTGATGACGGTATTTTTGGTGCTTTTCTCAAACACAACGCGACCGTCCTCCCGCCAGAACTTGATGATAAAGGTAGCTTTTCCGTCGCCGTCCTCAAGCTCATGACGTGACAGATCGCCCGATTGCTCGGACACGTTTTTGTCGGGCACGATCTTGGCTATGTCCTGCTCACTTGCGCCGTACCGACGCGCCTCGGCGCGAAGTATGCTGACGGGGGCGCGTCCCGAGAGAATTATGTATTGCTGGGACTGAATGTCGGCACGGTTCACGTCGGCGACGAACAAGTTTGTGTTGTCGATAACGTCGGTGACAATGTCGCCCGATACCGGCTGCCCTGTGGCAATGGTGGGGTCCCACCAGCAGTAGATCACTCCGTCGCCCGAGATGGCGGCGTCGGTCAGAAGTCGGTAGGCTTTTCTGTCCATGTGCTGACGCTCCCAACGGTATGAGGCGTTGCTTGAGAGCGTTTTGACCGCGGCGCGGGAGGCTGAGGCGGTGTCCGCATCCGTGATAAAGGGCAGGTTTTCGTCGTTGAAGCTGATGCTTACGTTACCCGAGGCGACGGTGCAGACAAGATAATCGGTGATGCGGCGTATGACGTTGAAGACGGGGCGGGGAAGTCCCGCGCCCTCGTTGCCCCATTGCTCGCCGCGGTAAAAGCGTTCGTTTCGACGGACGGTCTCGAAAAGACCTATTTTTCGCTTGTATTCGAGCCCCGCCTCGTACTGTTGCCACGCTTTTGATATGCTTTGGTTCATTTTTTGTTCCTTTCCTGTGTTTATTTGATTGCCGACAGCGCCACGCCGTGTATTCTGACATAGCTCGTGTCGGTAGACTCAAGGCACAGCCGCACATGGCAGGCGCGGCCCGAGCAAAGAGGTTTGTCGTAAAGATGCAGATCGGTATCCTCACAGGGCTCACAGGCCAGCGAGCCCATAAGACCCGACGGGTCAAGAACCGACACGGTTACAACACCGTCGCCCGTACACGCAAGGCGCATACGGCGCAGTCTTTTAAGCTCGTCAGGCTTGCCCAGTGCGCTGAAGCGGCTGATGAATCGGGCGCGTATGATGTTCTCACTGCCACCCAGTGTAATGTCCGTGGTACGGTGAGGCGAGAACATGAAAATACCCGAGTCGGCGACGAATCCGATTGCGCGTGACAATTCAAAAAACTTCTGTGCGCCGATGCCGTCAAAAGCGTACCACGCGCGCCGCGCGGTGTTGTAAACAAGCTGTCTGCCATCGCCGTCAAGCGGGTCGGAAATGTGCAGCTCACCATGCTTTGAGTCGTAGACCAGCGCGGCGCGGCTTAAAAAAACGTCGTCCGCGATGTCACCAATGGGCGCGGATATCAGCTCGCCGCCGCCCGAGCGAAGTCCGATAGATATAACGCCCTGTGATGTCGCCGCAAAAACGCAAGAGCCGTTGTATATTGCCGCCGTATTGACGGAGCAGCCGCCGGTCTGCGGTATGCGTTGCTCTGACTGCGCTGTGACACGGTGGGCGTCCTGCTCACCGAAGACGATAAGGCAATCGCTCTCGCCGCATACCGCGCGAACGCCGCCTGACACCACGGTGTCGGTATAACCGCCCGCGGGAAAATATATGGGCATGGAGTCGGGGTATGCGATCATGGAGGCTGTCATCGAGTCGGCGGATATGTCCCGTGAGCGAAAAATACGTTGCTTTTCACTTCCACCGAAGCATATTACATCGCGAGTCTTGCCATATTTGCAGGTGTAGGCGCGAGGGCAAGATCGAATCTGCTCCGATTCGCCGATATCACTCTGCGAGGGCAGCGTAAGACATACGCTTACCTGCGTCCCCGCAGGAAATGCGGCAGGCAGTAGTATATATTTGCCGTCAATCGAGCCACCTCGTATTGCCTCGCCGTTTACGTATAAAGCATCGATATTTTGCGCCGTAAGGCCCGTGTAAAGACGGTACGACTCATCGTCAAGCAGATAGCTTATGCGCGCACGGCGGGACAGAAGATTCAGCGGCTCAAATATCTCGCCGCCGTCCGCGCTCCAATGCGAGCCCAACAGCGGAACGTATCCCTCGGCGCGCAATACGTTTCCGCAGGCGTCTATGGAAAAGATATCGTGACCTGTTGCCAGATAAAGACTGCCTTGCAGTGTGAAAAAGTCGGTGCCGTCCTCGCTGATCGGAATTCTGCCCAGGCACTCGGTGTGTCCGCTTGCCACCGAAACGCTGTAAACATACTCGCCGGAGACGGCGTAAACGGTAGCGGTGTCGTAGGGCGAAGGGGTAATTGCCGATATGGGTGCGCCGAGAGCGGCGATCAGCTCATAGCCTTCCCGTTTTTCGATAGAACCGTCGGGAAGGATACGGAAGTTGTAAATGTCGGATGCCTCGCAAAGCTTACCGACAAGACCGGTGCGGTCTATGCCGCAAAAGCTGTCGGCGGACTCGGAGGCGTAGGCATTGCTTTTGTTGAGTTTTGCCATTGTTTTTAACCTTTTTTTTTTATTTTGCCGTCCGTGTTCGTCGGCAGGGCACAAATTAAAAATCGTATATACTTGGCCTTTGTCGGAAGCTGAATTGCTCGCGTGTTGGCTGGTGGGGCGGCGCGGCACGGGACATAAGCGCATAGCGCAAGGCCTCGGGGGCGTGTGTCAGCTCATGGGGACTCGTGGCGGCGTCCTCGGGACGGTGGGCGTCACACAAAAGCGCTGACATACTGTGGGTGAGCGTTTTGCATCGATGTGAAATAAAAAGCGCCTGCTTTCCATGCGTCTTTGCGGCTACAAGACTGTCGTGAACTACGCGCCAGCCCGCAACGCGGCGGTCGTCGGCAGGGCGCATAGGGGGTAGCGCGCACTGACGGGACATCAGCTCCACGCCCGAAATACCGCTGTCCTGCCGCCTGTTCCATAGGTCGGGGGATGCGACGATGTATTCACATCCTTGGCAATATGGATATATTGCCTTTGCCGCTTCTCCCAACGTAAGCTCAGGACGGCACAGCTCGTCCAGCACATAAATGTTTTGGTTTCCGTCCACGCCGCAAATAAGCAGCGCAAGCATATCAAGTCCGTAGTCCATAGCGGCGAAGCGCCGTAGATTTTGTGGGATAACCGTATCACCGACAACGTGGACCGCGGAGTCGAATTCGGGGAAAAACTGACCCTCAAACACATCCCATCTTCCGTCAAGCCAAGCGTCGCGCAGCCTTGGGGGCAGGGAGCGCAACGATTCCACGTAGTCGGGATCGGATGTGAGCAGGACGGAATTGTCAAACACGCGTGCGGGTATAAAGGTGTAGTCCTCGGGGCGCTCACCGGCGCGGAATTCGCGATCAACGAACAGCCGCTTGACCCAGGCGTGTCCGACCCCGCCGGGGTTGCAGGTAAGAAACATTCTGCGTGGGAAAGGTGACGTACCGCGCAGGCAGGCCTTGAAAACAGAAAACTGATATTCGCTCAGTTGCGTTGCCTCGTCTATGGCGATAATGTCGTATTCTTGTCCCTGATAACGCAGAGCATCTCTATCGGATGCGCAATAGCCAAGCTGAATGCTGCTTCCGCCGCGAACGTCAAGGCGCTTTTCGCTCTCGCACCAAGTGAGCAGCGGTCCGTATTCACGCATAAGTGGGGCAACGTGATTGGACTGCAGCTCGGGGTATGTCCGTCTTATCAGCAGACAGCGTATGCCGCGATAGCGCAAGCAAAGCAGTATCAGCTTGCGCCGCAGCGCCCAGGACTTGCCGCCGCCGCGAGCGCCGCCGTAGGCGGTGAAACGGGTGCGGGAGTCAAAAAAGCGCTGTTGAGGCGGACTTGGTGTGCCGCTGATGTGTAGTGTTTGGGGCATTATTCTCCGTCCTTGGCGGCGTCGTGGTCAAAGACCACGATGAGCTCGCCGTCATGATCGGGGGTGCTTTCGTCGCCGAGCAGGCGTTTGAGATAACTGCCAAGCAGAGAGGGAGGCAGTCCCGAGTTGAGCGCCTCGTCCTCAAGGGCGTCGCGGATTTTGGCGATCTGCTCGTGATAGCACTCGGGAAGCCTGCTGAACGCCTCGACGGATATGTCAAGGTATCGGCAAAGCCCCGCGAGATTGGGCAAGCGCTCGTTTTCGATGCAATGCTTGATGTATGCCTCTGACAGAGCAAGCAGCTGTTGCGGTTTGAAGCCGACAGCGCAACTACCGTCGGAGGCGTTTTTGTTACTCATACATAAAATTTACTCCTTTCTTTTGTGCCGATTTTATTTTACACAAAAAAATAGTGCCACATAGTGCCAAGTGGTGACACTTTGTGACAAGGAAACGGATTTTTATTTTGTTTTATGCTATTGTAAAACAAGTGCGATTATGGTACAATAAAACTTATAGAATAATACTACATTTGAGATATACAGGAGATCCGACGAATGAAAACATTATTCAAAAAAATAGTAATGGTAATATGCGTTGCAGCAATGATCGCGTTTATGACGTTATCAACAAGTGCCGCAGTGCCGGGCGACATGGATGGCAACGGCAAGGTGGATGCCAATGATGCTATCTATCTTTTGATGCATACCTTCTTTCCGGATGATTACCCAATTACGGGCAATGCCGACTTTGATGCGAACGGTATTGTCAACGCAAATGATGCGATTTACTTGCTGATGTATACATTTTTCCCGGACGATTACCCGCTGTGTGATCATATCGAAGTTATTGATCCGGCTGTAACTCCAACCTGTATTCAAACCGGTCTCACCGAGGGAAAGCATTGTAGCAAATGCGGTTCGGTCATAGTGGCGCAGGACATCGTTCCAATTGCAGAGCACGACTATAAAGACGGTTTTTGCGTCTTCTGTGGCGAAAAGCAACCCACGCCTAATGAATATTTTATTTTTACCGAGCTTAATGACGGTACCTACAGTATAAAAGCTAAAGACGTCAATAATATGCCCGGAGAAGTTATTATTCCGTACAAATATAACGGCAAGGCGGTCACAAGCATTAGCAAATTTGCGTTCTTCCGTTGCACAAGTCTTGTGAGCGTAACCATACCTGATAGTGTGACGATTATTGACAACTCGGCGTTTCACGGTTGCACAAGCCTTATGAGTGTAATCATGTCTGACAGTGTGACGAATATTGGCACCTCTGCGTTTCAAGTTTGCGCAAGCCTTACGAGTGTAACCATACCTGATAGTGTGACGAGTATTGGTTACTCTGCGTTTTACGGTTGTAAAAGCTTGAGATCCGTATATATTTCCGATCTTGAAGCCTGGCTCAAAATAAGCTTGGAAGACACCACCGGTAATCCATTGTATAATGGAGCTGACCTATATTTAAATAATATTCTTGTTACCGAATTAACGATTCCCGATAGTGTGACGAGCATTGGCAACTCTGCGTTCTATGGTTGTTCAAGCATTACGAGTGTAATCATACCCCACGGTGTGACGAATATTGGTAGTGCTGTGTTCACTAATTGCAAAAATCTTACAAATGTAATTATCCCGGACGGCGTTAAGAGTATAAAAAGTAATACCTTCTCCTCTTGTGGTAAACTTGTAAGCGTAACCATTCCCGATACTATAACGAGTATCGATGACTATGCGTTCTATGGTTGTCAAAGTCTTACGGGCTTATCCATGGGCAACAGCTTGACGCGCATTGGCAATTCAGCATTTGCTTATTGCAG
Organism: Eubacteriales bacterium; assembly: GCA_045586785.1. Taxonomy (GTDB): domain Bacteria; phylum Bacillota; class Clostridia; order Oscillospirales; family CAG-272; genus UMGS1002. The sequence goes on from JAZNBA010000011.1 coordinate 15,967, forward strand.
AAGCCTTACAAATGTAAACATCCCCAACAGTGTGACAAGAGTTGGTGAAGGTGCGTTCTACTATTGTGATCGCCTTACAAGTGTAACCATACCCGACAATGTGACAAGCATTGGTCGAGAGACGTTCTACTATTGCACAAGTCTTACGAGCATAACCATTCCCAATAGCGTGACAAAAATTGGCAATAGTGCATTCCTCAATTGTGCAAGCCTTGTGAGCGTTACTATTGGTAACAACGTGAAAACAATTGACAGCAGCGCGTTCCAATACTGTAGAAGCCTTGTGAGCATAAACATTCCCAATAGTGTGACGAGCGTTGGTGACTACGCGTTCTCTGACTGCACAAGTCTTGACAGTGTAACCATCCCGGACAGCGTGACAAGTATTGGTAGCTATATGTTCAATAATTGCCAGAGCCTTATAAGCGTAGTCATCCCTAAGAGCGTGACCGTCATCGGTGGACATGCGTTCGCTTATTGCAGAAGCCTTACGAGCGTAATTATACCCGATAGCGTAACAAGCATTGGTCATTCTGCGTTCTACGAGTGCTCCGGCCTTACAAGCGTAACAGTCGGAAACAATGTGACGAGCATTGAAAACTCTGCATTTGCTTGTTGCTTTAAGCTTGTTGAAGTAATAAATCACTCCGAGTTGAATATAATTAAAGATAGTGAATCTTGGGCAAACGGAAATATTGGTTCTTATGCAAAAGAGGTGCATACGGGCGAGAGTAAAATCGTTAATGTAAATGATTATTTGTTCTATACGTATGACAATGTTAATTATCTTCTCGGCTATGCAGGAAGAGACAGCGAATTAATACTTCCGGATAATTATAACGGACAAAGCTATGAAATTTATAAGTATGCGTTTTACTATCGCGATCGCCTTACGAGAATAATTATTTCGGAAGGTGTGACGAGTATTGGTGAGTGGGCGTTCGAATGCTGCAGTAATCTTGCGAGCGTAATCATCGGCAATGGAGTGACGAGCATTGGCGACTGTGCGTTCAGTAGTTGCCCAAGTCTTACGAGCATAATCATACCTGACAGCGTAACGAGCATTGGCTGGTATGCATTCGATAATTGCGGAAGACTTACGTTTAATATATATGAGGGCGCAAGCTACTTGGGCAACGAACAAAACAAATATTTGTATTTGTATAAAATTAATAATTATAATATTACAAATATTACATCTTTTAATATTCACAATGAAACCAAGATTATCGGCGATAATGTGTTTCGTGATTGCATAAATCTTACCAATATAACCATTCCTGCCGGTGTAACGAGTATTGAAGATGCTGCGTTTTACGATTGTACAAGCCTGAGATCAGTATATATTTCCAACCTTGAAGATTGGCTCAAAATAAGCTTGGGAGATGCTTCCAGCAATCCATTGCACAATGGTGCCGACTTGTATTTTAATAACACTCTGGTTACCGAAGTGGCGATTCCCGATGGCGTTACAAGCATTGGCAAATATGCGTTCTATGGTTACAAAAATCTTACCGGCATAACCATACCCAACAGTGTGACGAGCATTGGCGACGCGGCGTTCACCGGCTGTATAGGACTGACAAGCATATCTATACCTGATAGTGTGAAGAGTATTGGCAATGATGCGCTTCGGAATTGCATAAGCCTTACAAGCATAACTATTGGCAACAGTGTGACAAATATTGGTGACTATGCATTTTACGGTTGTGAAAGCCTTACAAGCTTAACCATTCCCGACAGCGTGACGAGCATTGGTACCAAGATGGTCTATGACTGTAAAAGTCTTACAAGCATGATCATCGGCGATGGTGTAACGTATATTGACCATTATTATTTCAATAATTGCTCAAGCCTTTCAAGCATAATTATCGGCGACGGCGTGACGAGTATTGGACTCTACGCATTCGACAATTGCACAAACCTGGTGAGTGTGACCATCGGCAACAGCGTTACGAGTATTGGAGGCAATGCGTTCACCGATTGCCATAAGCTTGTTGAAATAATAAATCACTCCCCGATGAGAATATCCAGAGGCTCTGCGGACAACGGATGGGTAGGTTATTACGCGAAAACGGTGCATACCGGCGAGAGCAAGGTAAAGAATGTAAACGATTATCTTTTCTTTACGTATGGTGGAGTTAATTATCTTTTGGGTTACGTAGGAAATGATACCGAATTGACGTTGCCGGATAATTATAACGGTCAAAGTTATGAAATCTACAATTATGCGTTCTACGGTTTTGCAAGTCTTACGAATGTAATTATTCCGGATGGCGTGACAAGCATTGGCGACTGTGCATTTGAAACTTGTAAAAATCTTGTGAGTATAACCATACCCGACAGTGTCACGAGTATTGGCAATAATGCGTTCAAAGAATGTGGTAGCCTTGTTAGCGTAAATGTTGGCGACGGTGTAACTCGTATTGGGCATAATGCGTTCAGAGATTGTGGTAATCTTATGAATGTAACCATTGGCAACAACGTGACGCATATTGGTAATGCTGCATTTTCCAACTGTACCAGACTTGTCTTTAATACATATAGTGGTGCAAAATACTTGGGTAACGATCAAAACAAGTATTTGTATTTATATGAAATTATTAGTAAAGACAGTACAGTTGCCAAGGTTAGCAATAAAACCAAAGTCATCGGTGGCGGTGCGTTCCGAGATTGCCCAAATCTTAAGAGCGTATCCATCCCGAGAGGCGTGGAGATCATTTGCGATGCTGCGTTCTTCAACTGCACGAGTCTTACGAATGTAATCATTCCCGATAGCGTAACGGAAATTGGCAGGTCTGCGTTTGCCGGTTGTACCGGCCTTGAAAGTGTAATCATTGGTGACGGCGTGGTGAGTATAGGGGGTGACGCGTTCCGAGAATGTACAAGCCTTGCGAGCGCAACTATTGGCACAAGCGTGACAAGCATTGGTGAATGGGCATTCGGATATTGTTCAAGCCTTACGAGCATAACCATTCCCGACAGCGTAAAAAGCATTAATTACAGTGTATTTTATGACTGCACAAACCTTGAAAGCGTAATCATTGGAAAAGGTGTGACAAGCATTAGCTATAATGTGTTCTACAACTGTACAAGCCTTGAAAGCGTAATCATTGGCAACAGCGTGACGAGAATTGGCGAATCTGCGTTCGGAAATTGTACAAGTTTGAGATCCGTATATATTTCCGATCTTGAAGCTTGGCTCAAAACAAACTGGACAGGCATTGAAAGCAATCCGCTGCACAACGGAGCTGACCTGTATCTGAACAATAATCTTGTCACCCAATTGGCGATCCCTAACGGAGTGAAAAACATATTAAAATATGCATTCTGTGGTTGTACAAGTATTAAGAGTGTAATTATTCCACACATAACGAGAACAATTGGTGAGTATGCGTTCTATAATTGTACAAATCTTCTGGACGTATATTACACCGGCACTGAGGCACAGTGGAAAAAGGTCAGCATCAGAGCATCCAATGATCCGCTGAGAGCCGCCACCATCCACTACAACTACGAAAACTAACAAATAAAACACAAGCCTTGCACTCCGATTGGAGTGCAAGGCTTGTTTTATAACAATGTTTCCTTCTATTTAATTATATATCTCCACAGCCGTGCCTGATCCTCGGGCGTGGCATATCCGATTCCCACCCGCGGTGCGGCGGTATATTCGGGGCGTGTGCCGTCGTCCTCTATCCAAATTCCTGTGTCAAGCGTCAGCGGCAGGCGGTTGTATGCTCGCGTGATGCCTAAGTATTTGGTAGCGCGACCGGGGCCGGGTGCGTTCTCAACGCCGCGGATGAGCACCGCCTCGGGGTGATCCTCGGGACCTGTCACCACGTTGAACAGCTCGTGCATACCGTAGCAAAGATAAACGTAAGCAACGCCGCCGCCCATGTACAGCGTGTCCGTCCGCGGCGTGCGGCCGCGGGAGGCATGACAGGCGCTGTCCTGCTCGCCAAAATAACATTCGGTTTCGGTAATGCGTGCGCGTATAATACTGCCGTCCTCGCGCCTCACGCACAAAAGCTTGCCTATAAGACCGGGCGCAAGCTGTGTCGCCGGCGCGGAGAAATATTTTTCATCAAGAATTTTTGACATATTACGTTTTGCTTATAAAATCAAGAATTGAGGGCAGAACGGGAACGTTGCCGTTCTCGTCCGGCTTGACCATTCCGCCGTGGGAGACACCGCCCAGATTTTCAAACTGAATGTACGCTTGGTACCCAAAATGACGCAACGTGGCAAGTAAAAGCAGATTCTGCTCGCGGCGGCACGCCATATCGTTGTCAGACGTGGCAATATACAGCGGTTCGCCCTCGCCCGAGCGAATGTGAAACAGCGCCGCAGTGTCGTCAATAACGCAGGAGCGCGGATCAAAACCTTGGCTTTCAAGCACCGAAAAGTGCTTTGTGGGCTGACCGCTGATAAGCAACCATCCCGCGATTTTTGCTCGGTCAACGCCGCGCGCATCAAGATAGCGACGGTCAAAGCACAGCATCATGGATAGATACGCGCCCGCCGAGTGACCGCCTACGTAAATTTTGCTTATGCGGTCGGTGTGCTTGCCTATATCGCGCAGGATAGCGGCGACCGCGTCGGCGGCATCGCAGATAAAATCGGGATAGCAAACCTCGGGGAAAAGTCTGTAGTCAACTACAGCCACGGCAATGCCGCTTTGAGCGGCACAGGGCGCGAAGCGGTTGTTGTCCTTTTTGCCCTTTTTCAGACTTCCGCCGTAAAAGTAAATTATAAGAGGACATTTGCCGTCGCTGTCGGGCAGATGCAGGTCATAGCAATTGCGCTCATCCCGCGTGGTCGTGTAGGCAATGTCACGAATTATACTGCTCACAGCTTTATATTGCGTTGCTTGATGAACTCGGCAACCTCGGCTTCGGTAGGCAGAGAGGTGTAAGCACCCGAACGGCTGACAGCAAGGCTTCCGACAGCGTTTCCGTACTTACCTGCGCGCTCAATATCGCCCGAACGCAGATATTCCAGCGTGAATGCCGCGGTAAAGGCGTCGCCTGCGGCGGTGGTGTCAACCACCTTGATGTCGTAGGTGGGCAGGCAGTGATAGTACAGACCGTCGTATATGTATACGCCGCGTCCGCCCAGCTTGATCACGTAATAATGCGCGTTGACTATCTTTGAAAGCGCGACAGCCGCACGCAGACAGTTGTCGGGCGAGTTTGGCGAGATACCCGTGAATATTTCGGTTTCGGTTTCGTTGGGTGAGAATACCTCAAGAGGAGGCAGACGATCCAGGGGGAAGTTTTTGTTGGCAGGGCCTGCATCAATGAATATCGGAATGCCTGCCTTGTGCGCGCAGTTTGCGGCATAAATAATGGCTTCGGGATCTATTTCAAGCTGCATGAACAGCGCATCGGGATAGCAGGTCATGGCGTTGTCGATGTCGTCGGGAGTGATGGCAAGGTTGGCGCCGGGATAAACGACAATGCGGTTTACGCCGTTGTCCTCTACCATGATAGCGGCAAGACCGGTAGCGTTTTGGTCGTCCTTGGCGATGAAACGCGTATCGATTCCTTCCTTTTTATATAAGTTGTTCAACAGGACGCCGTTGGCGTCGTTGCCCAGACGCGTGCAGAATACACAGTCACCGCCGAGACGGCGAATGGCTACAGCGGAGTTTGCACCCTTTCCACCCGGAACATAGCGGTAAGTGCCGTTATCGATGACGGTTTGTCCGGCAGAAGGAATGGTGTGCATATTCATCACAAAATCCATATTGGCGGAGCTGACAACAAGTATACGTTTTTCCATAATTGAATACCTCGTGAAAAATCTTCATTATAATATATTATAACGCACAAATGTTCACAAATCAATATGTGAAAAAAAGTTTTTAAAAAATTAAAATATTTTTTAAAAAGCACTTGACAAAATGAAAAGAAAGTGGTAATATTACAAGGTCGCCGCAAACGCGGAGATTTAAGATAGTCTTAACGCTTGTCAGAGGTTGAGGACTTGAAAAAAGTTCAAAAAAACTCAAAAAAGTTTAAAAAACCCCTTGACAAGAGTGAAGACAAGTGGTATAATGTACAGGCTGTCCGCGAGAAGGACGGCACCGAGGACATAAAGTCCGCGGGAAGTTT
>JAZNBA010000012.1:0-15518 GCA_045586785.1 Eubacteriales bacterium
ATATATTTCAGTCTCAAAACGTGAACCGGAGTTGAAATTCTTCTGAAATCAAATCGCTGACAGCGCGAGATGACAGTCGCGGGGAGCTTTTGCATCTCGGTGGTCGCCAGGATGAAAACAACGTGCTCGGGCGGCTCCTCAAGAGTTTTGAGAAGCGCGTTGAACGCCGAGGTGGTGAGCATATGGACCTCGTCGATGATGTAAACTCTCTTTTTGACGTTCGAGGGAGTATAAACGACCTCGTCGAGAATGCCTCTGATGTCATCGACCTTGTTGTTCGAAGCCGCGTCCATTTCAAGAACGTCTGTCGTCGTGCCGTCAATGATCGCACGGCAGGAGGGGCACTCACCGCAAGGATTGCCGTTTTTCGGATTCTCGCAGTTTACGGCACGCGAAAGGATCTTCGCGCAGGTAGTCTTACCCGTTCCGCGCGAGCCGCAGAAAAGATAGGCATGGCAAAAAAGACCGCGCTCGGTCTCGTATTTGAGAATATCGGTAATATGCTCCTGACCGCAGACCGAATCGAAGTCCATCGGTCGCCATTTACGATATAAAGCCTGATGCATGTGCTCGTTCCTCGCCAGTGTAAAGTGAAAAGTGGAAAGTGAAAAGATATGGTAATTTTTCGCCAAGGCGAAAAATATTTTCTATATCACTTGGTTTTATTTTTTGTATTACTGATTGATATCAAAATCGAGAGTAATTCTTTGACATCGGATTCTAAGCTGAAAAATTCTTTGTCTGACAAATATTCGGTGGCGTGTAAAAGGCGCATCCAATAATATGCTTCGTAGGCTTCTTTCAAAGCAATGGCAATCTTGGCATAAAAATCTGCTTTTGTTTGCCCCATTTGAGCTTCGCTGACATTCGCACCAATACTTGTTCCGCAGCGCATCAGCTGTTTTGACATAATATACTCGTGTTTATTTTCACGTATATAGTCATACAGCTTGACAATTCTTATGGCAAAGTTAATGCTTTTATCTTCAATAATCGCTCTTTTCATATCTAACCTCAAAAATGGAAATTTCCGAGCAAAGTGAGGAAATTCACATCAACTTTACACTTTTCACTTTCCACTTTTCACTTCTTATTTTGCAGCCAATAAAAATTGGCTGCAAAATAAGACCATACACCCCAAAATCGAACTTCACTTTTGCGCGTTAGTCCCTTTTTCTGCTCGGGGCAGGCGACCTCGCGGCACATCGAGCTAACCGCTTAATGCTGCTTGGTTCCCCACCTGACATGGTTCACAGCGCACGATTGCGCAAGACCCACCCTTCAACACACAGAAAGAGTCGCAGACCGCATCCGATCCGCCCTCAAAAGGGGAATGAACCCCCGCTATAGCGGATTTCGGGTACAGGACACCGCTAACTCCCCGGCTGGTATGGCCTTATTTAACAGTCTGCTAAATAACAGTTGTCTACGGGCGTTTTTCACCCGCTTTTATTATTGTACCACATTATCTGCTTTTTTGCAATACCCGAATGAAAAATTTATGTTCATTTCTTGCCGCAAAGCAAGAAATGAACATAGAAATATCAATTTTGAAGCAGCGACTCAAGCATTACCGCCGCCTGAGCGCGAGTAAGCTCCGCGGCATGATCGGAAATACCCGCCGCATCAATAAAACCTCCATTAGCAAGCGCCATCACCGCCGCGCCGTCGCTCGCCCCACCAACAGACGCCGAAACACTGCCATCATATTCAAGTCCTAAAATATTGGCGCAAATTTTCGCAGCCTCGTCAACTGTAATGTTGCGCGCGGGCAAAAAATATTTTCTGCCCGAGTCCTCAGTCCCCGTGATGTACCCCACGCGCGCCGCCGTGCCTATGTAGGACTTCATTGCCGCGGGGATGTCTGCGTCGTCCGCAAAGCCCGTGTCAGCTACCGTGGGCAGCGCCGATATGCCCGCCGCCTTCATTGCCATTACCACAAACTCGCCCCTGCTCACCGTGCCGTCGGGATAAAAATACCGCGCACCCGCCACCTGTGTACCACCCATAACTCCGTTCACACCCAGCGCGATAGCGGCGCTGTAGGAGGTGTGCCACTTCATATCGTCGTACGCAAGCGCGGTGGAGTTGCGGTTGACCTCAAGGCGCACCGTGGCTACTGAGGAATAGTTGCCGTATTTGTCGTAGACCACATAGCTGATACTGTCAACACCCGCAAAATCGCCGTTTGGCATGTAAACGTATCTGCCGTCGTCATCATACAGAAGCGCAATTCCGTGCTCGGGGTACGACACTATCTGATACGTCAATTCATCTCCCTCGGGATCGTACGCATAAAACTTGCCGTACGCCGCTACGTCGCTGTAGGTGCTGACCGTCACCTCGCCCTCGCGCGCCGTAGTAGGACAGTAATTGACCGCATCCAAAAGATACAGCGCGCACTTGAGACTGTAGGGTTGACCGTTTATGCAAAACTCAAACTCCGCGCCTCTATTATCCTCCCGTGCCGCGGCATAGCTGAGCATATAAAGACTTTCGCGGGACAGCGTCTGCCCTTCTTTCACCACAGTTGAACCCACAAGCAACTCTCCGTCCGTAACGTCGGGCACGTCGGTCACCGTCAGCGACGACACGCGCGCGACGTTCAGCGCACGCTCAAAATCCTCGGGCGAAAACAGTATCTCGTTGCCTACCATACCTGCCTTCGCCATAGGCATACAGTTCGCAATAACACTCAGAGCCGGCGATACGGGTGCCGCATCCGCCACCGCCGCACTTATAAATCCCGAATTTACCGTCACAGTCAGCAAAAGCGTCACTAACAGCGCCGAAACGGACATCAAAACAGTTCTTTTCATATTCTACCTCCGAATTTTTAGTGTGTTGTCTGCTACAGTTTATTGCGGGCCACCCGTCAATATTCCGATTTTTTATTTTTTAGCCAACTAAAATATTGACAAGCGTCGCGAAGTGTATTATAATATAAGGTAAATTAAATGTCGGAAGGAGATTTTACGACAATGCTGGATATTAAATTTACTCCCAGAGAACAACTCAAAGCAAAGCCGACTGACGAGAGCAAGCTCGGCTTTGGTAGAATATTTACAGACTATATGTTCCTTATGAACTATGAGGTGGGCCGCGGATGGTTCGATCCCCGTATCGTTCCCTACGCACCGCTTGAACTGGATCCCTCCTGCATGGTATTCCACTATGCACAGGAAATGTTCGAGGGCCTCAAGGCATACCGCACCGCTGACGGCAAAATTCAGCTGTTCCGCCCCCAGAAGAACATCGAGCGTATGAACAATACCAACCGCCGTATGTGCATCCCCGAGATCGATCCCGACGATGCGCTTCAAGCTATCAAGGCTATCGTTGAGTGCGAAAAGGATTGGGTTCCTCACAGCGTAGGCACCTCGCTCTACATCCGTCCCTTCATTATCGCAACCGACGCGCAGCTGGGTGTTCATCCCTCCAAGACATATTTGTTCGCCATTATTCTCTCCCCCGTCGGCTCTTACTACGCCGCAGGCATCAACCCCGTTAAGATCTTCGTTGAGACCGAGTACGTTCGCGCAGTCCGCGGCGGCACAGGCTTTGCAAAGGTCGGCGGCAACTATGCGGCATCTCTTATCGGTCAGGCAAAGGCTGAAAAGCTAGGCTACGCTCAGGTTCTGTGGCTTGACGGTATCGAGCATAAGTACATCGACGAGGTAGGCGCGATGAACGTGTTCTTCGTAATCAACGGTGAGGTCATCACGCCCACCCTTGAGGAAGGCAACATTCTGCCCGGCGTTACCCGCGCGTCCTGCCTTGACCTGCTCCGCTCCTGGGGTTATAAAGTAACCGAGCGCCGTCTGGCTCTTGATGAAGTCATCGAGGCAAGCAAGAACGGCACACTTGACGAGGCATTCGGCACAGGTACTGCCGCAGTTATCTCACCCATCGGCGAGCTTGTAAACGACGAGTACAAGATCATACTCAACGAAGGCAAGATCGGTCCCATCGCACAGAAGCTTTACGACAACCTCACAGGCATCCAGTGGGGCACCGTTGAAGATACTCTCGGCTGGGTTGAGCCTGTTATCTGATTATAATATGATAAAAAGCCCTCCACGTGGAGGGCTTTTGTGTTATTTGGGAATAGTTCCGTCGGTGCAGTAAACGGTGTAGTTGCCGGTACTAAAATCCCACAAATTATATTTTGTGATTTTTTGCCAGTGTTCCTTGGTGCCATTGAAAGTGATATTTGTTAAATTGGAACAATTATTGAACGCAGAGTAGCCAATGCTCGTTACGCCGTTGGGGATGGTTATACTCGTAAGGCTTGCGCAACTGTAGAACGCATGATTGTCAATACTCGTCACACTGTCGGGAATGGTTATGCTCGTGAGGCTGTAGCAATCGGAGAACGCCCCATATCCAATGCTCGTCACGCTGTTGCCGATGGTTACGCTCGTAAGGCTTTCGCAATCGTAGAACGCAGAAACGCCAATACTCGTTACGCCGTTGGGGATGGTTATACTCGTAAGGCTTGTGCAACCTTTGAACGCATGATCGCCGATGCTCGTCACACTGTCGGGGATGGTTATGCTCGTGAGGCTGTAGCAATCGGAGAACGCCCCATATCCAATGCTCGTCACGCTGTCGGGAATGGTTACGCTCGTAAGGCTTGTGCAACGGTGGAACGCATGGCTGCCAATACTCGTCACGCTATCGGGTATGGTTATGTTTGTAAGGCTTGTGCAACTGTAAAATTCCATGTTCCCAATACTTGTCATATCGTCCGGAATGACAAATTCAGTGAGTTCTCTATGCCTTATATATTTACCGTAATCTCCCCATGCGTAGGTTCTATTAAATGCGATAGAATACATTACAGAGCCTATAACAATCACCGCAACAATCACCATCACAACAATAACTTTGATTATTTTATTTCTCTTATTTCTCTTGCGTTTTAGTTCCTCTCGGCGTTCATCCTCTAAACGCTTTGCTTCCGCTTCCGCTTTGAGATCTTTTATCATCCTACGGCATTGAGCAAGCCGCTCGTCAGCATCTTTCCAGCCATTGATTGATTGAAATTCTTCAGCCGCCTGTTCAAGTGTATGGACTCGAGTTTTTATAAATATACTACCTTGCAATTTGGACATAGCTTTATTGTAAATTTCACTATTTTTTATATCCGTCGCATGTTCAATACATTGATTGTAGAGTTTTGAAGCGTCCTTGTATTCCATAATTGTTTTAAAAATAAAACTCGCATTTTTGTATGCAGACTCAGTTTGGGCAACATTCATCGCATTGACAGCTTGATTATATAATTTTTCAAGTCTTACGCTCTCCGCTTTTTCCCTACACTTTTTTGCAAGCTCTGCAGAATTTTTATAATTAAGAACTTTCTCGAATTCAATCGCGGCTGCTTTGAATCGCGCTTCATCCGAAGCAGCGTTCATATATTTAACCGCCTTCGAGTATATTGCTTCCAGCCGTTCATTTTCGTTGCGCTGCTTGATAAAATCGGCGCTCTCTGTCAGAAAAGCTTTGAGCTTTTCATCTCCGAACCTGACCGCCTTGTCAAAATTTTTACTATTATCAAAAGGATTTTTGCAATCTTTCAGTTCTTCCTGCGTCCTGACTTTCAATTCCGCCATCAGTTTTCCGAGATACGCCTGTGCGTTCTCTGGGTCTTGATCCAGCACCTTTTCGCAGTATTCGTCTGCGGCGCTCCAGTCGCCGTCCTCAAGAAACATGAAAGCGCGCTTGAGCAACGGCGCGATATTTACCGTGGCTGTTGTGGGGGCGGCAGTCTTTACTTCCGCTTTAGGCCCTTGCGGCGCCTCTGTTCCCTGCTTTTTTATAACCTTTTTAATTCCTCTTACAACGTCGTTTATAAATCCTATCTTCGCCATATCCTGTGCCTGCAGGTGGGCGAATTCCTCGGGCAGCTCGTAAGCGTCCATGTCGCGGTAGCACGGAATAAGCAGCTTGGCGCGGTCTTTTTTGATTATCTTTAGAAATCTCGACCACTCATTTTTCACCCAGACGGCGTTAAAATACTCAGGTTTTGTTCCGATAGCGAGCATGACTTTTGCTGAGTTGAGCGCGGCAAAAATGATGGGTTCGTATGCCGAGCCCAGCTTATCCTCCAGCGTTATCGCCGAGTAAAAGACCTTGAAGCCCTCTTGGGTGAGCTGGTAATAAATGTCGTTTGCTATGGCGCTGTCCTGCGTGCGCTGACCGTCTGCATCCGTCTCCTTGTAGCAAATGAAAACGTCGTAGGTCTCCTCTTTTTGCGCCAGTGCAAGGATCTCTTTTTGAATCCTGTCTATCTCGCGCGCCTGCTCCTCATAGATAGCGCGCTGGCTCATATCCGCGTACTCTATTGCGGACTTATAATCGTCGTCCGCGATAATCGAGTCGTAGGACGCTCTGTGGCAGGTGGGTATCTTCTTGAAGGTCTCGGGGTCGTCGACGTATTCAATGCCGTATTTGCACAGGATAAGTCCCCAGTACGCCTCGGCCTGTGTGGGCTCCGCCTGAATTATTTTTTCGTATATCTTTTCCGCCTTGTCAAACTCGCTTTTGATACGCAGTGTATTAGCGCGATTAAAAAGTGATTGCAGATTTTCGTTTATCGCCTTGGGAACTGTCTGCTTTGTACCGCAATAGTCACATTCCGCTACCGCCGCGCCCTCGATTATTTCAAGGTCGCCACCGCACATCATACACTTGAAAATAGCCATGTCTGCCTCCGATAGTATGTTGATACTTTCATTATATCATTATAATTATACATTGTCAAACTATATTTAATAATATTTTATTGAATTTATAATAATATCGAATTACATCGTATATTTTGTTTGGGAATGTGCTATTGCGCTCAAAACATCAAAAATTTCACAGTTTCATCTTGTAAACTTCACTCTGCCGTGTTATACTAACTATATATAACGCCACAGAGGGAGCAGTCTATGGAATACCGCATCACAAAAGAATATGACGGCAAGCCGTTGCGCGACTACCTGCGCTACAGACTGCGCATCTCATCTCACCTACTGGCGCGGCTCAAGCGCGACGAACAGGGACTCACGGTCAACGGTCAGCGTGTCACGGTGCGTTGCGTTTTGCGCGAGGGTGACGTTGTGGGCATTTGCGACTATCCCGACGAGACCGACGCGCCTATTGAGCCTGTCGATCTACCTGCAAGCATTGTCTACGAGGATGAGTTTATGCTGGTAGCGGACAAGCCGCCCTTTATGCCAACCCATCCGTCCCACGATCACCATTATGACACTCTGGCAAATGCGCTTTCATACAAGCACCGTGCAAGCGGTGAGGACTCGCCCTTTGTGTTCCGCCCTATCAGCCGACTTGACCGCAACACCAGCGGACTTGTCACCGTAGCCAAGACCAAATACGCCGCCTCGCGACTGGGCGCGCTTATGGCATCGGGCGGATTTCATAAAACGTATACCGCCATTCTTGACGGAGTGCCCGCCGAGTCCTCGGGCGAGATACATACAGGCATGCGCCGCACGGCAGCAAGCATAATAGTGCGTGAGGTATGCCCCATCGACGCCGCAGACTCCGAAGCAGCGCTGACGCGCTACGAGGTAACGGATATATCAGAGTCGGGCAGATACAGTATAGTCACAGTTAAACCCCTCACGGGCAGAACACACCAGATCCGCGTACACATGGCACACCTTGGCACGCCGGTGCTGGGCGACGATCTTTACGGTACGCCGTCAGCTCTGATACCTCGCCACGCCCTGCACGCCACAGCACTGGAATTTGTCCACCCAATCACGGGCAAGCATATATCACTATGCTCTCCGCTGCCGCAGGATATGCAATTCGTCTGTGACGCACTTTTCAACACCCCCCAATCGAAAGGACATAACAATGAAACATAACCACGATATTGCCGTCGAGGAAGTAATCACCACGCCGCCGAAAAAACGCTTTCCCATAGCCTCCATCGTCTTATTCGCGCTGGCAAGCGTCAGCCTGCTGATATATATCGCGGGAGTCATATGGCAACCCTTCGCCGACTTTTTCTCCCGATATCCCGGCGCGGTAGTCCGAGGCTTTATGGCTTGTCTTACAAGCTGGATCCCCTTCTCATTCGCCGAAGCATTTTTACTGTTCATGCCCGTCACACTGTTTTTCATAGTGCGGATAGGCATAAAAAAATACAGTGACTCCTGGCACAATACACTTGTGTACATTGGCATTCTGCTTTCCATCGCTTCACTGCTGCTGACCCTTTGGTGCTGCGGATTCGGTATTGCGTACAAGGGCTCATCACTTGACAAAAAGCTGCAGCTTGAACGCCGCGATGTCAGCGCCGAGGAGCTGAAATATACCGCGTCGGTGCTTGTTGAGAAGGTAAATGAAGAAGCGCAAAACGTTACCTTCCGCGATCAGAATTTTTCCGTCATGCCCTACTCGCTGAACGAAATGAACGCAAAGCTGCTGGACGCTTATGACAAAATATCCGATGAACACAAATTTGTTCCGCGACTTCGCAGCAGAGTCAAGCCCGTAGTGCTCAGCGAGCCCTGGTCATATACACACATTACCGGCGTCTACACCTACTTCACGGGTGAAGCCAACCTTAACGTAAATTTCCCCGACTACACACTGCCCTTTACCGCCGCCCACGAGCTTGCCCACCAGCGCGGAATCGCTCGGGAGGACGAGGCAAACTTCATGGCGTTTTTAGTCTGTATCAACAGCGATGACCCATACATCCGTTACAGCGGATACATCAACATGTATGAGTATGTCGCTTCCTCGCTCTACTCCGCGAGCTCGGATATGTACTTCGAGGTGCTTGAAAAACTGAGTGAAGATGTGCGCTACGAGATGCGCGCCTACTCCGCGTTTTTTGATAAATATCGCGAAAACGTGGTGGCGGATGTCAGCGAAGTTGTCAACGATACCTACCTCAAAGTCCAGGGAACCGAAGGCACAAAAAGCTACGGAATGGTCACCGATCTTGCCGTTGCATACTACAAAAAAATAAAATAAGCTCGACGAATGCTGTCGCAAAAAATGCCCTCATCGCATATTATGACGATGAGGGCATTTTGCATAATATTTATGTTAAAATTTCGTACATTTTTTCTTCAAAAAATTGTTACAAAATCCGTTATTTCTGTTGACATATATTGACGCTTGTGATATAATAATGTTACCAAAATTGTCGTATGTGATTTTTGGCTTATTTCGTTTTTTTACTTGCCAAAATCCACATGAGAATGCAACTTCCCACTAATTCTTTGTAAAGGATCAGTCGTATTTCATAATACCGACTTAGATATATATATAATGGAAAAAATAGTTATCAACGGTGGCAATAAGCTCTACGGAGACATATATATCGACGGCATGAAAAACGCCGCCCTTCCTATCATATTCGCTTGCATTCTCACGGGTGACAAGTGCGTGATAGAAAACCTCCCTCCCGTAAGCGACATTAATGTTTCTCTTGAAATTCTCAGATCAATGGGCGCAAGCGTCCGCCTGTTGAATAAAACTACCGCCGAGATCGACACTACGCATGTTGTCGGCGGAACATCCCCTTACGACCTCGCAAGTAAGATGCGTGCCTCCACTTACCTGCTGGGAGCCGAGCTTGGTCGGTTCGGCTCCACCAAGGTCGGCTGGCCCGGCGGATGCGACTTTTCCAGCCGCCCCATCGACCAGCACCTCAAGGGCTTCGAAGCGCTGGGCGCCGTTTACAACGGCGAAGGCGGTTACATCTGCCTCAATGCTCCGAACGGTCTCAAGGGCACATCTATTTATTGTGACGTTATTTCCGTGGGTGCCACTTGCAATATGATTCTTGCCTCCGTACTCGCAGATGGAACCACTGTTATAGAAAATGCCGCACGCGAGCCTCACATCGTTGACCTCGCAAACTTTCTTAACACCTGCGGTGCCGACATCTACGGCGCAGGTACCAACACTATCAAGATCCGCGGTGTTAAGAAGCTCCACGGCTGTGAATACGCAATTATTCCCGATATGATCGAAGCAGGCACCTATATGGCTGCTGTTGCCGCAACAGGCGGCAGAGTCAATGTGCGAAATGTCATTCCGAAGCACGTTGAGTCTGTAACCGCTAAGCTCATTGAAATGGGGGCTTGCGTTGAAGAACACGACGATTACATATCCGTAACATCCACCGGTCGCCTCAACCGCGCCAATGTCAAAACTCTGCCCTACCCCGGATTCCCCACCGATATGCAGCCGCAGTTCGCAGCTTTGATGTGCACCGCAGAGGGTATCAGCACCGTCAGCGAAGGAATTTGGGATCACCGCTTCAAATATGCCGACGAGCTCCGCAAGATGGGCGCGCAGTTCATGGTCGAAGGAAAGAGCGCAACCATAGTGGGAACAAACCGTCTCAGCGGCGCGATCGTTCGCAGCGTGGATCTCCGCGCAGGCGCAGCACTCATCATCGCAGGACTTGTCGCAGAAGGTCAGACAACTCTTGAAGGTCTCGAAACTCTCGACAGAGGCTACTACGATATCGTAGGAAAGCTTCGCAGTGTCGGCGCAGACATTTTCCGCCTTCAAATAATTGAGGCTAACATCGCACAGCTTGCAAAATAATAAGTTGACAGCAAAGAGCATCCGAGAGATCGGATGCTCTTTTTGCGTCTTATTAACACTTTGTTTTTTGCCAAAGCTCCACTTGAGCACACAGAGAAAAGTCTCCCCCCATCATTGCCGTCTTGCAAGCCGTTTATGCGCAAATTTCACCTAAAAACCGCCGATTTCGACGGTTTTTATTATTTTTTTACCTGTTTTGATTTATTTTTTATGATTTTTTGTCATATTCGTTCTGGATTTTGACTCTATTTTTTGACTCGTCGATTCTTGTCGTACTGATTTTTTACCCCAAAATTCGACGCAAAAAATAGAACTTTTCATTTTTTGATGGTAAAAATTTAGAATAAAATTTATTCTGAAATCAATGGCTCTTTTACCCCATATTTTTTAGCAATATACCGCAAATCAAGCGTGTTACCCCCTGCCCCGCCCACGATTTCGAAAATATAAAATCACTTCAAATCATTGACTTTTATTTTGCGCTAATATATAATAAAACCAGCAAAGCAAAGGAGGCAACACAATGACCGCATCCATCAATATAACAAACAACGGCATGAGCGCAGAAAGCTACGCTTGTCTGCTCAATGCCGCAAAGCGAGTTCTCAATTTAAGAAAGCTGGAACTGTCTGACAATTCACATTACACAATAGCCGTGTCCATCAACACGACACTCAAAAACGACCGCTACATAATTCGCCCCTCCGCAAGCGGCACCGATATTATCGCCGCTAACGACTGTGCCGCCCACGCCGCATTCGGGCGCTTTATGCTTGAGTCAAAATTCGACGGACTCGGAGGCTTTACTCCCCTGCCCCACGAAATTGATTTCACTCCCGCAAAGCCATTGCGCGGTATGTACTTCGCGACACACTTCCACAACTTCTATCACAATGCTCCCATCGAGCAGGTCTACGAGGTCATTGAGGACCTGGCTATGCGCGGCTGCAACAGTCTGCTGGTCTGGTTCGATATGCACCACTTTCACTCAATGCAGGACGAGGGTGCGCAGGAACTGGTGCACCGCCTGCGCCAGATGCTGAAGTATGCAAACAACATAGGTATGGGCGGCTCGCTGACAATGCTCTCCAACGAAGCATTCAAATCTTCGCCCGAAGAGCTTCGCGCTCCCGACGCAATAATGGGAAAATATCACACCCGCCCTTACGGCCACTACCATGTTGAGATATGCCCTTCCCGCCCGGGCGGCATCGAAAAAATAATAGAGTACCGCAGACAGATGCTTGAATACTTCAAGGATCTCAAGATCGACTATGTCGTCTACTGGCCCTACGACCAGGGCGGCTGTACCTGCGCCGACTGCGAGCCCTGGGGCGCAAACGGCTTCCTCAAACTGCTTCCCCATTTCAAGGCACTTATAAAAGAAATGATGCCGGCCACCCGAGTCATCGTCTCTACCTGGTACTTCAACAAATTCATTGAGGGCGAATGGCAGGCATTCTACGACAAACTGGGCGACGACATATTCAGCGACGTCCCTTACATAATGTCCTTCTTCCACAACGGCAACGTGCCCGAATGCATTAAGAAAAACGGAATACCCGAGGGTGTCAAGTTTATAGATTTTCCCGAGATAAGCATGTGGTCCTGCAAGCCCTGGGGCGGCTACGGCGCCAGCGTTCTGACAAAATTCCTGCAGACCACCAACGATGCCTCCGCTCACTTTTATCACGGCGGCTTCCCCTACTCCGAGGGTATTTTCGAAGACGCCAACAAATTCATTATGCTGAGCTCGTACACCGGTCTTTACCCCAACGCATATGACGCGCTGCGCAAATGGGTAGCTCACGAATTCTGCTGCGAGGATGAGGAGCTGTACCAGGCTATCCTCAAAACCGAAACCGCTCTCGCCCGCGGTTATGACCGCACAGGCGAATATCTGCGCACCCCTATAAAAGACACCGCTGATATAGATTGGGTACACGACACTCTGAAAAAGTACAACGACACACTGCCCGATAATATAACCACCTCCCGCAACTTCCGCCTGTTCTACCTGCGTTCCATCATCGACTATGAGCTGGCGCGTTGCGATTACCGTCCCGTGGACTCCGAACGCTGTCAGCAGGCTATGGCAGAGCTGTTCAGGATATATTATTCAGACGAGCGCACCTATCCTTCCCTGCGACCGCCTTACGGCAAGTTCGCAAAGAGTGAGCTGTTCCACTCGCAAGCATATTAAAGCAAACAAAAAAACAGAGTCAATGTGTTTTCACATTGGCTCTGTTTTATTGATATCCCTCTGACTCAAGCAGCGTTCTCAGCTTGCGACGTATACGGTAAAGCGCATTGTCAATAGACCTTATGGGCTTGGACATTCGCTCCGCAATATCAGCACCCGATATCCCCGACGTATACATATCCCACACCTGATTTTCATAAGGAGAGAGATTTTCGCGTATCAGTCGCACCAGCTCGTCAGCGCTTTCGCGCTCCACAATGCTCTCGGCAGGGTCGGAATGAGTGTCGGAATAATATCGCATATAATCGTCATATTCAAGATTGTGCGCCGCGCCGCGCATTCTGCGCGCGATCTCACGGGCGTGACTTATCAGCGCGTTTGTAACGCATATTTTAGCGTAAAGCCCAAACGCCACCTCTGGCTGACCCACATCAAATGTCAGCGTGGCTCGGTAAAATCCCGCAAGTGCCTCCTGACGCGCATCATCAACATCCGCTCCCTCAGGAACGTATCGCGACAGTGCCGCACCTATCATAGGCTCATACATTTCCATAAGCCGCTCAAACGCGCCGCCGTCGCCGCCGCGGACAGCCACGACCAGCTCACGGGCGTCCGAGCTGTAATCGGTTTTCTTCTTATTCATTATTACGCGTCAAACAAATAATTCACATTGCCCGACAAAAGCGCCATTGAACCGCGGAATATTACCTCGGGGCGGTCCATGAATGTTGTCTTCATACGTTTCGCGCGATCCATATTGTCAGCCACCATCACAACGCGGAATATCTCCACCCTGTGCTCTTCAAGCACGCAGGTAAGCGTATATCTGCCGTCCTCGCGAGGCTCGATCGAACAGGACGCTTCAATTCCTCGGCGGTTAAAATCTATATAGCGCAGTGCACATGCCAGCGACTTGTCAAGTATGGATGTGATAATATCACTCTTGAGCTCGCGAGCAACACATCTTCCCTTTTCGGTAACTACGTATTCGTTGGTGCCGTTGTAATTCTTCAGCTCCTCAATAAGACCGCCATCCAGCATCTCGTTAAAGCTCTCGGCAAAATCCAGATACATGACGTAATCCGTCTGCATCACTATGTCATTTATAGTTACAAAATCCAGCGGATAATTGATATTCTCCATCAGATAAAGCACAAATATTTTAACGTTGTTTTTACTTCCAATAGGCGACGATGCCATTTTTTACTCTTCCTCCACTACATTTTTTACTTGCTTTAGAATTTTAACACATTTTCTCGCAGATTTCAATAGTAAATTATTGCACAATTAAATATTTTGTGATATAATAAAGCAATATTTATTAACAAACTAAAATAAGGACGGAAAAACCATGATAAATGTAGCTTTATTGGGCTTTGGTGTTGTCGGAAGCGGCACTGCCGAGGTTCTTGACGAAAACCGCGCCCAGATCCAAAAATACGTAGGTGATACGGTAGCGGTCAAGTATATACTCGACCTGAGAGATTTCCCGAGCAGTCCCTACGCATCGCTCATAATTCATGACTTTAATATCATTCTCAACGACCCCGAGGTCAGCATAGTTGCCGAAATGATCGGCGGCGCGGGCGTGGCTTATAAATTCACCAAGGCGGCGCTTGAGGCAGGCAAAAACGTCGTTACCTCCAACAAAGAGCTTGTGGCTCGCCACGGCGCTGAACTGCACCGCATCGCCGCAGAGCACGGAGTACGCTATCTGTTTGAGGCAAGCGTTGGCGGCGGTATCCCGATAATCCGTCCCATGAC
This sequence comes from Eubacteriales bacterium, assembly GCA_045586785.1. Taxonomy (GTDB): domain Bacteria; phylum Bacillota; class Clostridia; order Oscillospirales; family CAG-272; genus UMGS1002. Next base: position 14,564 of record JAZNBA010000012.1, read on the forward strand.
CAACGATCTGGCAGCTAACGGCATCGTGTCGGTTGACGGCATTCTCAACGGCACCACCAACTACATCCTCACTCGCATGGCTAACGAGGGTGCTCCCCTGTCCGACGTACTCAAGGACGCGCAGGCAAAGGGCTACGCCGAGGCAGATCCTACCGCCGACGTTGAAGGACTTGACGCGGCGCGCAAGATCGTCATTCTCGCGGCACTGGCATTCGGCAAGATACTGGACCCCGACGCTATAAGTGTTGAGGGCATTACCTCCATCACATCCGAAGACGTAGAGCTGGCACAGGCTCTTGGATATAAGATAAAGCTTATCGCCCACACCGAGCAGGTCGGCGGCAAGACTCTCGCTATGGTATCTCCCAGAATGGTATGCGCCGACAATCCCCTTTACAACGTAGAGGACGTTTTCAACGGCATACTGGTTGAAGGCAATATGCTGGGCAAGGCAATGTTCTATGGACGCGGTGCGGGCAAGCTGCCCACCGCATGCGCCGTCGTCTCCGACATAATCGACATCGCCGCAAACCTCGGCAAAGCGGCTCGTCCCGTAGAGTGGCAGGCGGCAAATGCCGACGATATGGCTGATGTCAACGATTACAGCTGTGCAAACGTATTCATATTTGAAGATATTCGCTGTGGCACATCCAAGCTCGAAAAAGCATTCGGCAAGATATATCATCTTGTCAAGAAAAACGGTAAGATCGCCTTCTCCGCTCCCGAGATGACCGAGCGCGAAGCGGCAGACAAGGCTGCCGCCGCAGGCGTTCCGTTCGTTAAAAAATTCAGAGTTATATAAACACAAAAACCACAGTCCGCTGACAAAGCCTATCTCAAGCAAGAGATAGGCTTTGTTTTTTATTAAGGTGGAGGAAAAACGCAAGAAAACTTGAGGAGGTATTCCCACAGCGCATCGCTATTTTCTTCATATTCTGCACGGCGGCAGTGAGGA
>JAZNBA010000013.1:0-16671 GCA_045586785.1 Eubacteriales bacterium
GGTCCGTAAACATAGAGTTTGATAAAATTTCACGTTTACGGACCGTCGAGGACGCCGATCCCTACGGTAATATAAAATTATTATTTGCAACCACAATGCTATGTAAACAGCAAACGCGTACATAGGCTCTCCCCTCGGGAGAGCTCCTGCGACAGCGGGTGAGAGGGTTATTAAAAACATATACCCTCTCCGTCGGCTACGCCGCCACCGTCTCGCTGCGGCTCGGTCACGCTCGGGCTCTGACACCGCACCGTGGTGTCATTCACTCCCCTCGCGCCGCTTCGCTACCCAAAGGGAGAGGCTTTTAGTCAGCCTTATATCTTCTCCAACCCATCCTCGCGCGGTGCGGGCAGATCGGTGATAATTATTGTCGGTACATCATCACTATCATTATTATCGTCATCATTATAAAAATTATTGAACGCTCCGCCGCTGAGCAATTTTATGTTGTTGCCCGAGCGCACTGTTGTGTTCTCTTCTATCTGATTGCCACTCATCTGCATTCTGTGCATGATGGGCGTATACTGCTGTCCCGCAATAATTATATGCTCAAGCAGCTGGACTCCGATAAGATCAAAGGTCGCATACAGCTTTCTTGTAGCCACAATATCCTCGGGCGACGGAATGGCAAGTCCGTGGGGATGATTATGCGCGATCACAACGGACGAGGCATTTCGGTAAAGCGCCTTTTTCGCCATGATCCCAGGTTGCATAACAAACGTATTTATTGTACCGTCACCAACGTGCACGCAGTCAAGCAAATGCAGACTGTTATCAAACAGCATCATATATACGCGTTCAACCGCCACACCCATATAAAGATTTGACAGATACTTGACTATCTTGCTGATAGAATTGTAGCTGTCGCGGGGACTTACGTCCTCCATGGCGATGCGCCGTGTAATTGAGCTGACCAGCTTTATAAGGTCGGCGCTGACATCTCCAATGTCCTTAACTGTTATCAGCTCATCTCTATCCGCCGCAAATACGGATGCAAGGGATCCAAAACGCTCGATCAGGCTGTGGGCGGTATCGTTTGTATCCTTGCGCGCTATTGAAAAAAACAAAAGCGCTTCAAGCAGCTGATGATCCTCAAAATTATCCGCACCCGAGACACGCAGCCGCTTGCGCAGACGCTCTCTGTGACCTCCATGAAGATGTTGAGGCTTGGCAGGAAGATTTGTAGTATTATTATCTTTTGTATTATCGTTTTGCATAGCGTTTTACAATATCAAACAGAATGTCGGTAACTATATCCATGCCTTCAACCGTAATGTGCTCATAAGGACCGTGGAATGCGTAGCCGCCCGTTCCCAGATTGGGGCAAGGCAGACCCATATAGGACAGTCTTGCGCCATCCGTGCCTCCTCTGACGGGGCAAACTCGGGGCTCAATGCCCTGCGCACGGGTAGCATCCATAGCGTTTTCGATAAGATGATAGCAAGGCAGTATCTTCTCGCGCATATTTCCGTACTGCTCGGTAATGGTAAGCTTAACGCTTCCCTCTCCCCAGCGCTTGTTCATTTCGCACTCGATATTGCGCAGAACATTCTTGCGCTGCTCAAATATTTCATCGCTGTGATCACGGACGATATAATAAAGCTCCGCCTTTTCCACACTGCCCTCTGTAGCACACAAATGATAAAAGCCCTCATAGCCCTCGGTATCGCGGGGAGTCTGACCTACAGGCAACATGGAATTGATCTCCATTGCCAACAGTTGAGCATTTATCATGGTATCCTTTGCGCTTCCGGGATGGATATTGAAGCCGTTGACCTTAAACTTAGCACCGCAGGCATTAAAGTTTTCAAACTCAACCTCGCCCTCGGGGCCGCCGTCAACAGTGTACGCAAACTCGGAATTAAATGCGGCAACGTCAAAGTGATCCGCGCCCGAGCCGACCTCCTCGTCGGGAGTAAAGCATACGGAAATTTTACCGTGAGGCTCACCGCTCTCGATTAGACGCTCCAGCAGCGTGATTATCTCGGCGATGCCCGCCTTGTCATCAGCACCAAGCAAGCTTGTGCCGTCGGTAGTTATAAGCGTTCTGCCCTTAAGCGACGGCAAATGGGGGAATGCCGCTACCGTCAGAACTCTGCCGCTGTCACCCAGCTTTACGTCGCATCCGTCGTAGTTTTGGATGATCTGCGGCTTTACATTCGCTCCGTTGAAATCGGGAGATGTGTCCATATGCGCCACAAAGCCCAGCTTTGTGGCATTTTCATACCCTTTTGTTGCAGGCAAGGTGGCGTAAACATAGCATTTGTCGTCAATACGGGCATCAAGTCCCAGCTCGTACAGCTCGTCCACCAGCATTGTCGCCAGATCAAACTGACACATAGTGGTAGGCACGGTGGTACTGCTGTCATCGGACGAGGTAGCAACAGCAATGTATTTTAAAAGTCTTTCATATGCTCTCATAATAAAACAGCCTTTCTTAATCTATCACTTAAAAATGATTTGTTTTTGAAAGTTTTTGCGCCGCTTTTCCTAAAAAGCGGCCGCCGATCCAACGGGCGCAGCGTTGGTCGTCCTCCGCAGAGGGCGAAATCCCCTTTGCCTTCGCCAGCGCCACGAAGGGGTGTGGAAACCACACAAGTGGGGGTTCCCCCTGATAATCATCATTTTTTAACAAAACTATATTAGCGCCCAAGTATCTCGCGCTCAATAATATCCGCCACGCCGCACTCGGCGCAGGTGTATCTTGTCACATATTTCGCCTCGGATTCTCTTTCAGCCTGACTTCCCTTCAAGGCGTGACCGTGCCCCGCATCGCGGAGCATACCAAAATCATTCCAAAGGTCGCCAAACGCATAGCAGTCCTCAAGCGCAATGCCGTAAAACTTTGCAATATGCTTCATGGCATAGCCCTTGTCCGCCGCAAGAGGCGCAATGCTGACACGAATACCGCTTTTGCCGCTGTCGGGCGACGGAGTATAGTGCCATTCAGTAAAGGACAGCACACCCGTTCCCTCAATAAAAACGCGCAGGCGGTCCGCGATCTCCTGTGTGGCGGGATTGACAATAATTCGCGCCGCACCCGTGCCTATATCGTTGTCCTCGGGCATCTTGACAAGAGGGTCCGCCAGCTCAATGTGCAGACGGTAATAATCGTTATGTATGCCGTCTGTGTACCACAGCTTGTCCCCTCTTTCGGCGTAATAAGGAAAGCTGTCGTTTTGTTTGCAAAAATCAAATATCTGCTTTGTCAGCTCACGGGGTATCGCCACGTCATATTCGGGAAAAGAGGCGTCCGTGGGATGAAATATATGCGCGCCGTTCAGTGTGCTTATAGCGGTGTCAAGTCCCATTCTGTCATATACCCACTTGGACATAGCCAAGGGACGCGCCGAGGATATGCAGACAATGTGCCCCGCCGCCTTTGCCGCCTTCATGGTTTCCACGGTGCGGTCGTTAAGCTCCGTAAGACGCGGCAGGACAGTGCCGTCAAGATCGAAAATAATAAGATACTTTTTCATTTATACGTCAAAACCTTTCTGTTGTAGCTTAAAGTCCGAAAACGCAGTTTGAGGGAACATAATCGGTCCCCATATCAATAGCGCGACGCATAACCTCGGGCGTATCGGCGGCACGGAAGCATATTTTTACTCCATCCGAGTGTACACGTTCCACAAGTCCCTCCGGTACGTCGTTAAGATCAGCTATCTTAAAGGACATTCCCGAGTATCCCAGCTCAGCAAGTTGCGCTATGCGCTCCTCATTGCTGAAAATGTGGTGTATAAACACTCTGTCCGACAGCTTGCGAACACACTCAAGAGGCTCGAACTTAATCGCGGAATAAACGCATCTGTCCTCAAGTCCCAGCTTACGGACATAAAACAGCGTTTCCTCTGCTATATTTGTTTTCAGTTCGATAAACGGAACCGAGCCGTGTTTTTTGCAAATTTCAAGGTATTCCTCAAAGGTGGGTATGCGAAGCTCGTGCTCCGTGTGAGCCTGCACGTTGTTGCCGGCCGTTATGTGAAGTGAGCGCAGATAGTCAAAGGTAAGCTCGGCAACGGCGCCCTCGCCGTTGGTGAGGCCGTCAACACGCTTATTGTGAAAGCAGACCAGCTTGCCGTCCGAAGTTTTGTGCACGTCGGTCTCTATTGCCCAGACGCCAAGCCGCCCCGCCACCTCAAATGCGGGAATAGAGTTTTCGGGTTCAAGTGAGTTTGCCCCTCTGTGAGCAATGATTTTGGGGGCACTGTAAGAGTTGGGAGCGTCAAACAATGCTCTTATCATAGTGATATCTCCTCATTTGAAAAATCTGTCAATGCGCAATCTCTCGCGAAGCTTGAAAATGTACAGTGAAATTATTCTCGTCAACGCAATATCGAAAAGTACAAAAGCTACGTTCATGGCAAGTGCCAGTGCTACCGTCATCCACAACGTGTCACCCGGTATCATCAGCACGTATTTTGATACTATCATAGCCAATGCAAACGCCACGTTCAACAGTACAATTTTTATCAGCCAGCCAAGCGGCTTTATTTTTATTTTTTCTATTTGCTCTTTGACGATGGGATACCATCCGCCAAGCAAGATGTAAAAGACCACGGGTAGCTTAGCGGGTAAAAGCACCAAGCCCAAAATTGACGTTGCCGCAAATGTGGGCCATGCCCATTTTCCACCCAATTCTATAACCACCAAAACGGCTATCATACCCGCAAAAGCGCCTGCGGTAAGGTCCAGCACTTCAATAAAAGAGCCCAGCATCAATATCACCACGCCAAGCGCCACGCAAACAGCGCAAAACGTCAGCCGACGGGTGTTTTTGTTTAATCTTCTTGCCATCAGCAACACCTTATCAGGTCGCCGCCCATACATTCACAGCAGCAATCCGCGCAAATAAGTCCCTGACAAATATCACAGCCCGAACATCCTCGCGGCTCGGAGGTGTTATAACCGCCGCCGTAACCGCTTGTCTGTTGACGAAGCCGCTGACGTGCGTTGCTGTATTCGGCATTTGAAGGATCCATGGAGCAAGCGGTATCAAAAAACCATTGAGCATCCACGTAATGTCCCATTCTCACCTCAATACAGCCCTTAAGAAAATGCCATTCTGCATCGCGCTCTTCACCCGGAACAGAATTAAGTATATTGTTGGCATCAGCGTAATAGCCGGTGTTTATCATACGGCGCACCTTTGCATAGGGCGAGTTGCTGTCATAGCTTTGCTCGGAATACGATCCGTAGGCATTTGCATTGCCCGACGCGCCGTTATTCCCCGCCGCCCGCTGCTTTTGTATCTCGTCGTAAGCGGCATTGACCTCTTTCATTTTTTCGCTTGCCAGCTCTGAAAGATCCGAATCCTTGTACTTATCGGGATGATACTTTTTCGCAAGCTCTCTGTATGCTTTTTTTATTTCCTCGTCAGACGCGTCTCTCGACACGCCCAAAACCTTGTAGGGATCGTTCATTTGTTTTTGTCCTCTCCGCCCTCGCCCAGCCTCTCGGCACGGCGCGGCATTCCGCAATAAATTATATTTTGTATGACGCCGCACAACCGCCCGTCGTCACCCCATTCTATCATATCAAAGCCCAGCTCGGCTTGCATCAGCTCGCGTTTGAGCGCGGCAAGTATGTCGCGGCGGCTGGCATCTGGTATACCGTCACCCCAAAGCTCGCAAAACGGATTGTATTTTCCACTTTTGCGGTCATCATCATAATCGTCAAGAGCGTCGGCAATATATATCCATTTGCCTACGTGAAAGCCGATCTGGCGGGCTATCGCCGAGTTTGTACCGTCAAGACCGTAGCAAAGTATGCTTGAAGTCAGCCGTCCGAAGCTTTCCGCAGGTATGTCCACCGATGCGCATTTCTGCTTTTCAATATCGGAGAGCGTATCAAGCTCGGCGGCGATACTCTCGTCAAGCCCCGGCACTCTTGCCGCCGCCCTTTTGTGCATACGCCGCATAAAAGTGAGCAGCATACGCGCACCAAAGCGGCGTATACCGCGCTCGTCGGCAATATCGTCGCGCACCTTGTGGTAGCTGAGCAGCACCGACGCGCACGCGCAATAGTCAAGCTGTCCCTGCTGTACCATCTCGGTTCTCTTTTTTGTGGGATGGACAAAGCATCTTTTTTTCTTGAATTCGGGTGTCTCGCCAACGATCGCCATTCTTACAAGGGCAAGAAAGGCGAAATCATAGTTGAGCATACACCGCGACGCACAGCCCGTGCATCTTCCCATAGCACGGCACAGTCCGCAATAGGCGGCACGATAATATTCGTATTCGCACATTTTCATCTCGGGGCTGTACGCCCTGACGTAACCAAACATATCGCGCCTCCGTTATATAAATTGCATTTATTATATAGTAACCGATTTCGTAAAAAATTTCAAGTGTATTACCAAAAATTATATAATATAAAGTAAAAATTCAACAATACTGTTGACTTGTTTTGAAAAATATATTATAATTAACATATTAAAGTATATGGAAAATACCATTGCCTTAAAACATTTCACATTCACAATAAGCAAAGGAGAAAGACCCCATGCCGAAAATTACATTTATGGGTGCCGGCAGCGTTGTATTTGCAAGAAACGTTCTCGGCGACACTATGCTCAGTGAGCCCCTGCGCGAATCAGAGATCGCACTATACGACATCGACCCTGTCAGACTTGATGAAGCGTACGTAATGCTCTGCGCTTTCAACAAGCATATCAATAAAAACCGCGCCAAGATCAAAAAATATTGCGGCGTTGAAAACCGTAAAAAGGCGCTCCGCGGCGCAAACTTCGTAGTTAACGCCATTCAGGTAGGTCTTTACAAGCCCTGCACCGTTACCGACTTCGAGGTTCCCAAAAAATACGGTCTCCGTCAGACTATCGCGGATACTCTCGGTATCGGCGGCATTTTCCGCGCTTTGCGTACCATTCCAGTGCTTGAAGACTTCGCTCGCGACATGGAAAAGGTTTGTCCCGACGCTTACTTCCTTAACTACACCAACCCCATGGCAATGCTTGCAGGCTATATGCAGCGCTACACAGGCATAAAGACCGTTGGTCTTTGCCACTCGGTTCAGGTCTGCACAAAAGGTCTGCTTAAAGAGTTGGGTATGACTGACGAGGTCAAGCACCCTGTTCAGGAAAAGATCGCGGGTATCAACCACATGGCTTGGCTGCTTGAGGTCAAGGATGCCGACGGCAAGGATTTGTATCCCGAGATACGCCGCCGCGCTTGCGAAATACTCGACAATCCTCCCGAAGGCTTTAAGGATCTTGTACGTCTTGAATACATCCGCCGCTTTGGCTACTATGTAACCGAATCCAGCGAACACAACGCCGAGTATAACCAGTTCTTCATCAAGGACAAGTACCCCGAGCTTATCGAAAGATACCGCATCCCGCTGGATGAGTATCCGCGCCGCTGCATCGCTCACGAGGCAAGATGGATCAAGCAGCGCGAGGAGCTTATGAACGGTGTTCAGGCTGAGCCCAAGCGCACCAAGGAATATGCTTCCTACATAATGGAGTCTATTACAACCAACAATCCTTATACCATCGGCGGTAACGTGCTGAATAACGGTCTTATCACCAATCTGCCTCACAACGCCTGCGTTGAGGTTCCTTGCCTTGTCAACAAGGCAGGCATCCAGCCCACATATATCGGCGATCTGCCCGAGATATGCGCCGCTATGAACCGCACCAATATCAACGTTCAGCTGCTCACCATTGAGGCTGCCGTTACCCGCAAGAAGGACGCCATCTATCAGGCAGCAATGCTGGATCCCCATACCGCCTCCGAGCTTTCCATCGACCAGATCATCGCAATGTGCGACGACCTTATCGAAACTCACGGCGACTGGCTTCCTAAATACAATTAATATTAATATTTATCGCCACCGGCTCTACCGGTGGCGATTTTTTGTTTTATCCACCGTACTTACGGCGATATTTCTCTTTTCTCTTATCCTCGTCACTCATATTATCGTCATTGTTGCCGTTTTTTCCGTTCTTATTGTAGTTCTTTACAATAACAACAATAACCACTATCACAATAGCAATAACAAGTCCTACGGTAAACCAAGGGAAACTGTCCTTATTGGTCTTGCCGCCCATAATTCGTGCGCTTGCCGCATCAAAAGCGGAGCAGAACATATCCGTATAGTCCGCGGTTTCGGGAGCATTGTAATAATAGTCGATATAATCAAGAACTATCTCGCAAGCCTCATCGTCCATGACGTATCGGTGCGCATCATTGCCCCAAACGTACCACGTGTTATATTCGCCGCCCGCATACTCGAAGTACAACACCAGAAAATGTCCCTCGTCCGTAAACAGCTCGGAATACTTTGCAAGCAAAAACGTCTCAACATCGTCAACATCAGGATTTACGTTGCCGTTAAGTTCGTCTGCGATGTACAGATAAGGCTGAACACCCGTCTTGAGATAAAAATCCTTCAGGCTGTTTTCAAGGCTGAACTGTGCCGCGGCAGTATTGATAAGTCCCATATCGTCATAGAAATAATCTTCAATGGGATTTACGTATTTGGGATCAAGCGGCTCACGTTGCCACGTAGAAGGCGTTATGCTCTCGTATTCGGGACGTGCCTCTATCGAAGGATCATCGCCTATCACTACGTAAGCACACTCGCTTAAAATGCTCAGGGGAATTACAACGCTGAATATTACAATGAGCACGATAGCAACAATAAATCCTCCGCCGAAGTGCGGTCCGCGACCCCAATGAGGTCCCCAGCCCCAACCCCAGCCCCAGCCGGGTCCCCAGAAATGTCTGTGAGGATGATGATGATGCGGGTGGTGATGATGAGGCCCGCCAAATCCGCCTGGACGCGGTCCGCCGCCAAAGCCTCCCGACGGTCTTCCACCGCCAAATCCGCCTCCGCCGCCTCCGCGACCTCCGCCAAATCCACCGCCGCCTCCGCCGCGATGTCCTCCGCCTACTCCGGGCATAGTCATTACCTCCATAAAGTTAAATTATTACAAATATCATTATATAACAATATTATTACCCCAATGTGAACTATTAATGAAAATTGTGTTTACATAAGCTGAAAATTGCTATACAATTATAGACAAACAGGCAAAAATAATGTATAATTACAATGATATAATATTAACATAAAATAAAAACGGAGAACAAAAATGCTTCAACTCAAAAAGATCGTAAAAACCTATACCGCAGGCGACACAAAGGTAACAGCGCTTCGTGGTATAGACCTGAGCTTCCGCGAAAGTGAGCTTGTGGCGATACTCGGCCCCTCGGGATGCGGAAAGACTACCCTGCTCAACATCATCGGCGGTCTTGACAACTATGATAGCGGCGACCTTATCATCAACGGAGTCTCCACCAAGGATTACCGCGACTCCGACTGGGACACCTATCGCAACCATTCCATCGGCTTTGTTTTTCAATCATATAACCTTATCCCTCACCAGACAGTTCTCGCAAACGTTGAGCTGGCATTGACTCTTTCCGGTGTTTCCAAATCGGAGCGCCGCCGTCGCGCTATTGACGCGCTTAAAGCCGTCGGACTTGAAGACCAGATCAAAAAGAAGCCAAATCAGATGTCGGGCGGACAGATGCAGCGTGTAGCAATCGCGCGCGCACTGGTAAACGACCCCGATATCCTGCTGGCCGACGAGCCTACGGGCGCTCTTGACTCCGAGACCAGCGTTCAGCTTATGAATATTCTCAAGGAGATTTCCAAGAAAAAGCTGATAATCATGGTCACTCATAACCCCGAGCTTGCAGAGCAGTACGCAACGCGTATCGTTCGTGTGCTGGACGGTCATATAGTCAGCGATTCCGATCCGGTTCCCGAGCAAAATGTACAGCTTCGCAAGCCACAGCGCATCAAAAAGCCTTCAATGTCCTTCTTTACCGCGCTGTCACTGTCACTTAACAACCTTATGACCAAAAAAGGACGCACGTTCCTTACATCCTTTGCCGGAAGTATCGGTATTATTGGTATCGCGCTTATATTGGCACTTTCAAACGGCGTTCAAACCTATATTAACCGCGTGCAGGAAGACACGCTTTCATCCTATCCTATCTCCATTCAGGCGGAATCTATGGATATGGGCAGCCTTATCAGCTCGTTTATGGGCGTCAGAGCAGAATCCGAGGCGCAAAAGACAGACGAGGAGCTGGGCGACAACGTCTATTCCAGCGCAATCATGTACGAGCTTATGAACGCGCTCAACTCCACCGAGATCACCACCAACAATCTTGAAGCTTTCAAAAAATATCTCGAGACTCCCGATACCGAGGGCAATCTGCCGCTGGACGGTCTTGCCACCTCCATAAAATACTCTTACGATCTTGATCTTAACATTTTCACCAAGGATAAAGACGGAAACATCGTCAAAGCAGACATTGGCGAGCTGATGAAAAAAATGATGGCGTCAATGTACGGCGAGGATGCGGTATCATCTATGGCGTCAAACCCCATGATGGCGTCCTCGGGAAGCTTTAATATTTGGGAAGAAATGATAAGCTCTACCGAAAAGGACGATGAATACCTTATCAGTCCCCTGCTTCGTGAGCAGTACGACGTGATTTACGGCGACTGGCCCCGCGAATATAACGAAGTCGTGCTGGTAGTGGATAAAAATAACTCCGTCAGCGACCTTGTGCTCTATTCTCTCGGTCTGATAACCGCAGACGAGCTTGCCGAGACCGTCAAGCAGTCATCTCAGGGTCAGCAGGTAGACACAACTGTCAAAAGCTGGAGCTTTGAGGATATCTGCGGCATCACTTTGAAATATATCCCCACAATTGACAATTACGGCTACAATGCCGCCACAGGCACGTACACCGACCTCTCCACGACCGACACCGGGCTGTCCTATCTTTACAACGGCGCACAAGAGCTGAAAATAGTCGGTATCATACGCGGCTCCGAGGATGCTGTTTCGACTATGATGAGCGGCTCCATCGGTTACACCAGCGAGCTTACCAAACACATCATAAATCATATCGAAAGCTCTGATATAATACAGAGTCAGCTGTCGAATCCCGAGATCGATGTTATTAACGGCCTGCCTTTCCCGAATGACAACACACCCGATCCCACCGAGGCTGAAATGGCAGAGGCTGTCAAGCAAGTGATCGCAAACAAAGAAAACTCGGTAAAAGCCGAAGTATATGTTACTATCATGTCACAGCCCTCGGACGCTTATATTGAAGGTATGATAGGACCCGCCATGGCAAATATGACACGTGAGGCTGTGGAACAGGCGTTGCTTGGCGCATACACCGAGCAAATGCCCACCGCCGACATAGAGTCCGTCAAGCAATATATCGCCTCCATGAGTGATGAGGAGCTGTTTGGCTACGTTCGCGAAATGATGACGCAAAAAATGGTGGAGGAATACGCTGCCGCCATCCGCGCGCAGTTCGGCGCTATGACCGCAGACCAGCTTGCCGCTATGTATGACACAGCTACCTTCTCGGACGCTCAATACGCGGCGCTGTACGATGAATACGTGCCCAGCACGGTCTCCGATTCTACCTACGACAAAAACCTCCGACGTCTGGGTTACGTTGACATCAATTCCCCCGATGCCGTCAACATTTACGCCGCAACCTTCGCCAACAAGGAAAAGATCGCCGACGTCATATCCGCATACAACGATAAGGTTGAAGAGGACGACGAGATCACCTATGTTGATTACGTTGCAATTCTCATGTCCTCCATCACTACCATTATCAACGCTATTTCGTATATACTCATGGCGTTCGTTTCCATCTCGCTTGTCGTATCATCAATTATGATAGGTATAATCACCTACATCTCAGTACTGGAGCGCATCAAGGAGATCGGTATTCTCCGCGCAATCGGCGCGTCCAAGAAGGATATCAAGCGTGTATTCAACGCAGAGACCATAATCGTCGGCTTCGCCGCAGGCGCTATCGGTATCATTGCGACGGTGCTTATATGCATACCCGCAAACATCATAATCCGTTCATTGACGGGTATTCCCTCACTTGGAGCTGTACTGCCGCCCGTTGCCGCGGTAATTCTTGTGGCTATCAGCGTTGTCCTGACACTGCTGGCAGGTCTGTTCCCCGCCGCCATCGCCGCCAAGAAAGACCCTGTTATAGCACTTCGTTCCGAATAAAAAACTTGATACCCACCGATTTCGGTGGGTATCTTTTGTTTTACTCTTGACAAATCGATGCTCATGTTGTATAATACGATTAGTTAGAAAAGTATAACTTTTACCACAAAGGAGGATTATAATGAGTAAATTTCCCGAAGGCTATTTTATGACGACTGTTCGCATTGGCGACAAGGGTCAGATAGTCATTCCCAAAGAGGTGCGTGAAATGTTCGGTATCGCCCCCGGCGATACTATGCTGTTGCTTGCAGATAAGAGCCGCGGTATTGCCCTGCCGCCTCCCGAGGAATGTCAAAAAATACAAAATGAGATATTCAGGAGAATCAACAATGAACGCAATTGAGCTGAGAGGACTTTGCAAAAGGTTCGGCAAAAAGATTGCAGTTGACAGCATTGATCTTGACGTAAAAGAGGGCGAGCTGTTTGGTCTTCTCGGCGTAAACGGCGCAGGTAAGACCACAACGATACGTATGCTTTGCTGTCTGTCGCGTCCCGACGGCGGTGACGCCACGGTATGCGGACACAGCATAGTCAACGGCAGTACAGAGGTAAAGCGCATTATAGGCATCTCGCCGCAGGAGACCTCGGTGGCGCCTAATCTTACTGTCCGTGAAAACTTTGAATTTATTGCCGGAATATACGGTTTCGACCGCGACACCGCCCGAAGTAAGGCTGACGAAATGATCGATCGCTTTGATATGCGATCCGTTGAAAACAGCCGCGCAAAAACACTGTCGGGCGGCTGGCAGAGGCGGCTTTCCATTGCCATGGCGCTGATAAGTCAACCCAAAGTGCTGTTCCTCGACGAGCCCACGCTGGGACTTGACGTGTTGGCACGCCGCGAGCTGTGGAATCACATAAAGAGTATGAAGGGCCATATCACCATTGTGCTGACAACTCACTATCTTGAGGAGATCGAGGCGCTGTGCGACAGAGTTGCCGTTATGGTAAACGGACAGATATGTGCTGTTGGTTCGGTTGACGAGTTGAAAAACGCCACTGACACCGACAGTCTTGAAGACGCTTTCGTCAGAATTTCACAGCAAAACGGAGGTGCGGTATGAAGCGTGCGTTTGTATTTGCCCGCAGAAACCTCAAAGAGCTTTTGCGAGATCCGCTAAGCTATATTTTCTGCCTCGGCTTTCCTGTAGTCATGCTGCTCATTATGACCGCCATCAACAGCATGATTCCTACAGGTGGACCGGATATCTTTAATATTGACAAGCTCGCCCCCGGTATCGCGGTGTTTGCGCTGTCATTCGTTATGCTTTTTGCGTCACTTTCAATTGCGAAGGACCGCACCGGTGCATTCCTGACGCGTCTTTTCGCCACGCCTATGCGCGCGCGCGAGTTTATTGTCGGTTATATACTGCCCCTGCTTATCATCGCGCTGGGACAGTTCGTTGTAACATACATCTGCGCCGCTATTATCGGTGCGACCGCAAATACGTCTCTGCCAATTGGCGGTATACTGCTCTCCTGCGCGGCACTACTGCCCATGGCTCTGTTTTTCATAGCCGCAGGGCTGTTTTTCGGTACTTTACTGTCTGACAAATCCGCACCGCCTTGCTCTTCCATACTTATTTCGCTGTGCGGTATAATGGGAGGCATATGGTTTGACTTGGGCAACGTCCCCGAGGACAATATTTTTACCGTAGTTTGCCGCATACTGCCCTTCAGCCACGCCACCGACGCGGCGCGTGCCGCCATATCAGGCGAGCTCGGCAGCATATGGGGAGATATTGCAATATGCTCTGCGTGGGCGGCAGTCTTTCTTATTGCCGCAATTGCGATATTCAAATGGCGCATGACGAGCGACAAAAAATAATTTTAAGAATATTTGAAAAAATTTTGGAAAAACTATTGACAAGTAATAGCTTTTAAAATACAATTAAACTATGTCTGATAAGCTTAATAATAGCAAATGATGACACCGCTTCACACTGCAAAAAAATACATTTATAAAAGGAGAACACTCAAAATGGAACTCAAGGGTTCAAAGACAGAAGCTAATCTGATGGCTGCGTTCGCAGGCGAATCGCAGGCAAGAAACAAGTATACCTACTACGCATCCAAGGCTCGCAAGGATGGCTATGAGCAGATCGCCGCTATCTTCGAGGAGACAGCAAACAACGAAAAAGAGCACGCCAAGATCTGGTTCAAGCTGTTGCACAACGACGCTATCCCCGCTACTCCCGAAAACCTTGCAGACGCTGCTGCGGGCGAAAACTACGAGTGGACAGATATGTACGCAAAGTTCGCCGCTGAGGCAAAGGAAGAGGGCTTTACCCGCATCGCTTACCTGTTTGAAGCAGTAGGCAAGATCGAGAAAGAGCACGAAGAAAGATACAGAAAGCTGCTTGCTAACATCGAGGGCGGTCTGGTATTCTCAAAGGAAAACGACATCGTTTGGGTCTGCAGCAACTGCGGTCACGTTGTTATCGGCAAGAAGGCTCCCGTTGTGTGCCCCGTTTGCGCTCATCCTCAGAGCTACTTCGCAGAAAAGGCTAACAACTATTAATTTAATATATTGGGGCTCCGCCCCATACCCCGCAAGATGCTGAGTCAACGACTCAGCATCTTGCCTCTCCAAAGAATTTTTACCAACAACTTAAAACAAATGAGGTATATCGAACAAAAGAACGATATACCTCAAATTATATTATTTTGCGAAACGCAACCTCTCCGCCTCATCTGCATCGGGCGTGACGTAGGCTGTCCAGTTGGTATGATAAATTACAAATCCCGGCTTGGCTCCCGGCGCTTTTTTCAGGTGTCGGACTTTGGTGTAGTCCACCGCTACGTTCTGACCGTCTGACACACTTGAATACAGCGCGGCAATGCGCGCTGCCTGCGTAAAGTCGATATCTCCCGGCTCCTCGCCGTCGCAAACAAGCACCGCATGGGATCCGGGGCGTCCCTTGACGTGGAACCAATAATCATTTTTATCTGCTAATTTGTGAGTTATATACTCATTCTGCGTATTGTTACGACCGCAAAGCACGGTAAAGCCGCCGTCCGTGGTGAACTTCATGAACTTGTGCTGCGGCTTTTTGGGTGCAGCATAGCCTTTCATTCGTGACGCATAGCCCGACTCGTAAAGCTCGGTGCGTATCTCCATAAGGTCATCCGTGGTTTCGGCGCGGTCCAACGCATCAAGAACGGTGACCAGATACTCCAGCTCTGCCTCGCCCAGCGCTATCTGCTGTGTCAGCTCAACACGGGCGTGCTTTGACTTATTGTACTTTTTATAAAGCTTTTGCGCGTTGGCGGCAGGTGTTAGCGTAGTATCAAGCGTGACCTTGACCTGCTCAAAGCTGCCATCATCACGCTGTGCACAGTAATCTGTTAGCCAAACCTCACGGCTTCCCTTGTCTATCGCATACATATTGGCGGTTATAAGGTCGCCCTGACGCTTGAATTCTTCCCCCTTTTCGCACTCTGCAAGCTCGCCCCGCTGGTTTTCCAGCTTACGGACGATTCTCGATTGAGCATTGGAAACAAGGCGCAGTATATCCGACGCCCGTTGTTTTACCTTTTGAGCGCGGTCGCGCTCACCGTAAAAAGCGTCAAGCAGTGCGCCTGCGCTGTCAAAGCAACGCAGTTCTGCGCCTGTATACTGTGTCAGCTCAACGAATGCATATTCGGCAGGCTTACCGTCAACCACGGCAATTGTGGGATGATAATTGCCCGTTTCAACAGCGTCAAAGACCGCGCGAAACTGCTTCCACAGTCTGTCGGCATCGCAATATTTTATAGGCGTGTCGGTGTGGCGTGTAGCGCGATAGACCATCTCACGGGCAACCGCCGCCGAAATTCCCATATAAGTGTTAGTTATATATTTATCGGCTCTCTGCTCGGGACTTGCCGCCGCGTATTTTTCACAAAATTCCTGTTCAGTCTCAACAGTTGGATCTGCTTTGTCCTGTGAGGGCGGAAGCTCATACTTCATACCCGCAAGCACCTGGCGGCGACTGCTCGTTGTAAAGTCAACCGGTCTGTGCGCCGCTATGACCTTCATGTCTTCGTCAAGAAAAATGAGGTTGCTGTACTTGCCCATAACCTCTGCCACAAGATATTTTTTGCACTCAAAGCCCAACTCGTCCCGACACTCAAAGCCAAGTCGAACTGCACGCTCGAATCCCAGCTGCTCTATCTCCACCAGCTTGCCGCCGCCAAGTCTTTTGCGCAGCATAAGACAAAACATAGGCGGCACGGCGGGGTTTTCCTTTTGCAGTGCGCTGTAGCAAATACGCGGATTGTTTGAGCCTGCGTTTATGAGTATTCTTCGACCACCAAGCAGCGTGCGGAGCTGTATGACTATTTCGTCCCGCTCGGGCTGATATATTTTCTCTATTCTGCCACCTGTCGCCGTGTTGCGTATCTCCGCTACAGCGCAGGCAAGCATACCTGCATCAAATGCCATAATTACCTCGTAGCATCCCACAGGGATGCAGTGGAATATTGCATCCCTGTGGGATGCAGTGGAATATTGCATCCCTGTGGGATGCAGTGAAATATTGCGCCAAGGCGCAATGTGAAATATTCGCTTCGCGAATGTGAAAAAGTCG
>JAZNBA010000014.1:0-4387 GCA_045586785.1 Eubacteriales bacterium
GGACCAATTCTCGCTCCCGCCTTTTTTTGCGGCAGCTCGATTATTATATCACAGCACCTTGCGTTTGTCAATAGGTTTTTCAAAACTTTTTTCGAAAAGTTTTGACTTTTTTCTGTTCAACCATATCGCTTTCGCTGTGATCCGGTCGCCCGCGCGACCTTGATTATTCTATCACTTTCACTATACTTTGTCAAGTGTGGGTTTCGACAAAGTATATAGTGTTTTATGGGTGGTTTTGTGCACATTGCACTATATGAACACCATGAATTGCCACACATATAATTTTCCTTGCTTCTCATAATAATAGCATCAAAACGCATGGAGATACATTATGTTTACCATTTTGTTTCGCACTGTGTTGATCTATATTTTTCTGATCGGCATTATGCGCATGATGGGCAAGCGTCAGCTTGGCGAGTTGGAGGTGACCGACTTGGTCATCACGCTGCTGCTCTCCGAAATCGCTACCATTCCCATTACAGACAAAAACACACCTGTCCTGTATGCGATCGTACCTGTAGTTACGCTGGCATCCTTCGAGGTATTTACCTCTGCCCTATCACTGCGCTTTCCCAAGCTCAAAGCCCTGCTCGCTCCCAAACCCGCAATACTGATCCATAATGGTACAGTCGATCGCAAAGAGATGAAGAAGGTACGCATCTCCCTTGACGAGCTGTTATGTGAGCTGCGCCAACAAAACGTCCCCAACATCAGACAAGTGCAGTACGCAATACTTGAAAGCAACGGCAAGATCAGTGTGATCACCAAAGCAGCATCTTCTCCGCCAACAGCCGAGCAGCTTGGGCTGCAGCCCTCCGAGGAAGGCATATTGCACATTATATACTGCGACGGCATTTACTCGGATCACACGCTGCGCTCGCTGGGCAAAGACCGCAACTGGGCGCAAAAACAAATGAAGCAACAAGGTCTCTCTCCCGAGCAGGTATTCTATATGACCGTGGATGATCTTGAAAACATTTGCATTCAAAGGAGGTAAGATGAATCGCGTTCGCCTTGCCACAATCATTTTTGGTATTATGCTGCTGGTGGTTTTCTTCAATTATATATATGTGTACTCTGTACGCACGCATATGCTTGCGCAGATTGATGAGTTGCGTGAGCATGCAGCTTCGCAAATGCAACCGAATGATGCCGAAAAATCATGGAAAAGCCGCAAGAGGTTGCTTTTACTCAGCGTTCCCCGTGCGGCCCTTGACCAGATCGATATACAATTTTCCGAGTTGCACGCATGTGCCCAAGCGAAGGATCACAGCGCTTATCTGCGCACCTGCTACCGTTTACACGAACTCATTTCAGCTCTTGGCAGTTAAAATATTGATCAAATCAGGCAGCGTTTCAATGATGGGACATCCGCAAACTTGCAGCTGTGCGCGACTCTGGTGCCCACCGCAGTATAATAAACAATCTGCGCCAACAGCCTGCGCGACTTCCCAATCATGCACCGAGTCGCCTACAAACAGCGCCTTAGCATTCGGGTGCGCCTCTCTCCAAGCCAACGCCGTGCCGATCTTTCCGCCTGCATGAATGTTATCCAATCCCCACACCTCCGAAAAATACTGCTCCAAGCCAAGATCTCGCAGTTGCCTTTTGAGCATTTGCAGTTCGGTAGCGGATAACAGGGTTTGCGTATATCCTCGTTTTTTCAATGTTTGCAAGACTCGCTTCGCTCCATCAGTCAACGTACTGCGTTTGTAGTTTTCCAGATACAGCGCAACCCACTCGGGGGCAAGTACATCATAATAGTCTTCTTGTTCAAAATCAAATCCCAGCTTGGCATAATAATCAACAATGGGAAAGCAGAACAGTTCGCGGTATTGCTCCACGCTATTTATGGTAGGAAGCCCGCGACGCTTCAACATATCGTTAACTGCATCGATACCTGCGCCGATATCATTGAGTAGTGTTCCGTTGAAATCCCATACAATATCCGTATAATTCATAAATTCTCCAAAAGCAGCCCGTTGCGTATTGTGCAACGGGCTGCTTGTTTTTGTTTTTAGTTTGCAGGAACGTCGTAGCCGTATTCAGTCAGCCAATTGACATAAATGGTGAAAGGAGAATGTCCCTTTGACAAGTCATCGTCGGATGGATCTTCGGTCTCAAGCGTTGCTGCAGCAGCATCAGGATCATAAGAGGGATTGTTCGCCTTCTTGATCCAAGCGTTATCCTTAGTGGATTCCTTGAGATCATCTTTGAGGAAGATGATCAGGTCTTCAAGCTCGCTGATGTTCGTGCAAGCATTCAGCCCCTCCTGGATCTCCGCACTCTTTTTGGTCATTTTGTCAATCAAGCCCTTAGGAACGTAACCTTCCTTTTCCTGATCTTCCTTGGTAACACCGTAAACGCCATCACAGTCAATACCGTTCTCATCACCGTCCAGCATGGTGTTGAAATCAAAGCCAAGCAGCGGGTCGATCAAAGATTCGTTGTTCTGCTCTCTTACGCCTTCCCAAGCATCAGCTCTCTTACCATCGCCCGGATGTGCCATGAATACGTTGCCGGTCTTCTCCAGTGTCATCTGATAATCGTCGTTGAGCATGGTCAACACGCTTCCCTCTTTAGCTTCACCGATTTTGTAGTTTTCACCTTCAATACCGTACTGAAGCAAATTACGAATGGTGGAGTTGGTATTCAGATAAGTGATAATATCCATGGATCTTCCCACGGAGAAATGAGAATATGCACTGACAGCAAACATATTGCCGTACAGTTCGTTCTCGGTTGCTTCGGGATACTCGGCAATCACGGCATAGTAGGTCTTGCCGTTATAAGTGCAGTAGCCATCCTTTTCCATAGCTTTTTTGATCGCCGAGTCGCCCTTGATAAAGTCGACTGCAGCAGTCTGTCCTTCGGCTGCTTCACCGAAATAGCCTTCAAACTTGAAGGTCATAAGTTCGCGGAGGATATCCAGATACTCAGTTTTGGTAAACAGGTTACTGAATTGCAGACGGATGCTTCCGCGGTTGCGGTTTGCCGCACCACCGTACACGGTACCGAACATCGAGAAAGTATCGCCCTCTTTGTCATAATAGTAGTCAAAGAGCTTGACAGGCTCCTCATCTTCTTCATCATCGCCTTCTTCCTCACCGATATCGCCGATATCCGTATCTTCTTCATCCTCTTCATCTACTTCCTGTTCCTCATAAGTCATAGACCAGTACCAGACGAGCATGTTCATGCATTCATCATAGGAAGCATTCAAGGGAATCACATCGGGTTCAAACTTGACAATATCCGCCAAGAAATGCTTGGTATCAAGCACATCCTTCACATCCTCAATGGTGTAGTAGTATTTATCGAACAACTCCTTGTCGATCATCATATAGGTATATTCGCCAATGGAAACGTTGTTGGGGATTGCATATGTAGAACCGTCAATCTGAACGCCGCTGAGCAACGTCGAGGAAATGTAGTCGGTCAACTTTCTGGAAGCTCCGGTGATTTCATCATCCAAAGGCTGGATCCACTCACTTTCGATAAACGTGTTGTAGCGGTCAAAGCCGGACAGGTAGATAATATCAACCTGATTCTTGCGCAGCTCGGGATACACGATCTCGGCAATCTCATACTCGTTATACGAGGTAAGTTCCTCAACAACGCCTGTTTCTTCCTCATCCTCCTCGTCACTTACATTAGCGAACTCGGCATACTGAGGGTTTGCCGCATAGAATTCCTTTTTCAGCTTTTCGTTATCCGTGATACCCTGCTTCTTTGCATTCTTAATATACTGCTTGAGAGCCTTGTTTGCCTTGTCTTTGAGTGCAAGGTATTCCTCGTTCAGAATCATGATTTCGGTCAGCTTACCGCATTTTTCAAGATACTGAGCAACTTCCTCATCAGTAGCCTTTGCTGTCAGCTTGGTATATGTATCCCGATCAAACTCCTGCTCACCGTAATACTGTTGTTCGGTATAGAAGTACAGATCAAGATTGACCTTGAACTTGGACTTTGTAATCTTAGTGATTTCAGCCTCCACCTTCTCGTAAGCGGCTTTGGTCGCTTCTGCTTCGGCAACTGCTTTATCATAAGCATCACCCTCGCCATGCTCTGCGAGAAGCTTTGCCTTGAGTTCTGCCATCTCTGCATCGGTATTGGCAACTTCCTTGTCGGAAATAACCCACATGGTCAGCGTAATACCGGAGATCTGCTCTACGTCCGCTGTATCCTTGTCCTTGTTACAGCCGGTCAGAGCCACGGTCAGCAGCATCAGCATACACAGCGTCAGACAGATAAATCTGTTTCTCATTGGAATTCCTCCTTGCAAATCGAGCGCCGTATCCTTGCCCCCGGGCAAAGCATCGGCATATTATTTCATACTATTATATTTTACACTATAAATACCGCAATGTCAAGGGCAAATTTGGCC
>JAZNBA010000015.1:0-8228 GCA_045586785.1 Eubacteriales bacterium
GTATTTTATCCTGTAGATGGAGTTAGTAGAGTTCAAAAACTGCAAATGGCTACCCAAACAGGAGACAATGTTTTGGTTTGTGCTATCAAAGGAAATTTTGACGACGCTCAAAACGGTGTCAAAAATATTTTTGGAAATAAAGCAACTGCAGATATTTTAAATAAATCAGGATACTTTTTCTCCAGTGCAAATTCTATAAACTGGGGTAGACTTGCTCCACAGATAGTATATTATGTATCCGCATACTGTGATTTAATAAAATCGAATAAAATAAAAAACGGCGATACAGTGAATATATGCGTTCCAACAGGAAACTTTGGAAACATCTTAGCAGCGTATATTGCCAAATTAGCCGGAGTTCCTTTTGGAAAACTAATATGTGCATCTAACTCAAATAATGTTCTTACTGATTTTTTATCCGATGGAACTTATGACAGAAACCGTGATTTCCATATCACAATGTCGCCGTCTATGGATATACTTATATCAAGCAATCTTGAACGTCTTTTGTACTTTGTTGGTGGGGCACGCTCAACCTCCGAATATATGTCACAACTTAAAACCACCGGAAAATATACAGTATCGTCCGATATTCTGAGCAAAATAAAAGACAATTTTGTCGGATTCTATGCTAATGAGGAGGAAACAGCTCAAACAATTAAAAAAATGTATGAGCATTACAAATATCTTTGTGATCCTCATACAGCCGTTGCTATATGTTGTGCTGACAAATACGTTGAAGAAACCGGTGATAATACACTGATTATTACTGCATCCACCGCAAGTCCGTATAAATTTGCACGCGACGTTTATAAGTCTCTTACCAATTCCCTCCCTTCCGGCGATCTTGAAGCGCTTGCAGAGCTAAATGCGTTGACGGGAGAGGATATACCATATCCGTTAGTTGATATCGATAAGCGTAAAATAAGATTTGAAAATGTTATTGATGTTGAAAATATGACGTCTGAAGTGTTAAAAAGTATATAAATCAACAGCTGTGGGCTCATATCCCACAGCTGTAATATAGCTTAATTTTCTTTAGGCTTGAAAGTAGCACACAGAGTGTCGGAACTTGTTATTGCATTGCTTGGACCTACATTTATCTGCTCTGCAGTGCAGTAGCAAGTGCCGTCATGATAATAGCAATTGTTTACGTCACAGCTGATTCCTTTGTTTACGCCACAAGGGTGGTTGTTATTTGCGCAGTTGTTGTTTTGCATTTGTTTTTCTCCTTTGTTTTAACGGTTGATAATAGTATGTGAAGTTGATTGTAGTCACATACAAGTATAATTTGGAAATGAGGTTGAAACTTGTCTGTATATGTAATAGCTGATCTTCATTTGTCTACCAATTCGGACAAATCGATGGAAGTGTTTGGCGCTCGTTGGCAAAATTATACTCAACGGCTTGAGAGGAATTGGAATTCTTTGATAGAAGAAAGCGATACGGTTATTGTTCCCGGAGATATTTCATGGGGCTTAACGCTGCAAGAGGCAATTCCGGATCTTAAATTTCTTGATAATTTAAATGGCAAAAAAATCATTAGCAAAGGAAATCATGATTTTTGGTGGCAAACATTGACTAAAATAAAAAAAGCGTTTCAAGAAAACCAGATCAACACTATAGACATCATGTACAATAATTCTCATGTGGTGGAAAAAATAATTGTATGCGGTACGCGCGGTTGGTATAATGCAGATAAGCCGATTGCATGCAATTCAACTGACAACCAAAAAATTGTTGATCGTGAAGTTATTCGTTTAAGACTAGCTTTAAAAAGTGCCCAGAGTAATCAAATCAACACCGGATTTCCAATAATTGTGTTTTTACATTTTCCACCTGTGTGGGGAGATTTAATTTGCAGAGAGATACTGGATGTATTGCATGAATTCAATATTAAAAAGTGCTATTTTGGTCACATTCATGGCTTCTCGGATTTTTCTCGTGAATTTATTTTTGAAAATATTTCCTTTTCATTAATATCGTCAGATCACGTAAATTTCACTCCTGTGCCCGTGTTTTTTTGATAAAATATTATTATATTTATGTAAAATCTATTGACAAAGATTGCTTTTTGAAGTAAAATTAAGAGGTTATAATTATAAATTCGGAGGAATTAGAAATGAGTTTAATCAATACCGAAAAAACCGAAAATAATCTTTATACACTTGAGTTTTCGGTAGATAAGGTAAAATTTGACCAGGCGGTTAATAATGTATATCGCGCTCAGGTCAAAAAAATTAACATCCCCGGTTTTAGACCCGGTAAGGCTCCTCGCCACATTATTGAAAAGATGTATGGCAAAGAGTGTTTCTATGAAGATGCTTTCAACGAAGTGCTGCCTGAAGCATATGAAAACGCTGTTAAAGAATCCGGCTTAGATGTTGTAGGACGTCCCGACATTGAGGTAAAATCTGTAGAAGATGGCGTTGTATTTATTGCTAAAGTATATGTAAAACCCGATGTTAAAATAGATGGATATGTGGGAATTGAAGTTGAAAAGCATGTTCACGATGTTTCTGACGTTGAGATAGACAATGAAATTAATATGCTCCGCGAAAGAAATGCTCGTGAAGTAAATATTACAGATCGCGCTGCGGAAATTGGTGACATTGCGACTATTGATTATGAAGGCTTCTGTGGCGGTATAGCATTTGATGGTGGAAAAGGTGAGAACCATCCTCTGGAGCTCGGTTCCGGCGCGTTTATCCCCGGATTTGAAGAACAGGTTGCGGGACATACTATCGGCGAAAACTTTGATGTCAATGTAACCTTCCCCACTGAATATCATTCTGCTGATCTTGCGGGCAAAGAAGCTACATTTAAGTGCACTATTCATGCTATTACCAAAAAAGAACTTCCTGATTTGGATGATGAATTCGCAAAAGATGTTTCTGAATTTGATACATTCGCTGAATATCGCGAGGATGTAAAGGCAAAAATCCAAAAGAGACATGAGTCTGAGGCGGACGCACAAGTATATAACGCGTTGGCTGAGTCACTTATGAGCAAAATCGAGGCTGATATACCTGAAGTAATGTTTGAAGCCGAGACCGAAAATTTTGTTCGTGACTATGACAACAGACTGCGCATGCAGGGGCTGAGCCTTGATATGTATTTCAAATATACGGGACAGACTTTGGATGATCTTCGCAAACAAATGAGACCTCAGGCAGAAAGCCAGGTAAAAACACGTTTAGCTCTCGAAAAAATTGTTGAACTTGAAGGTATAACTGCGTCTGATGAGGATGTTAGCGCTGAATATGAAAAGCTTGCTACAGCATATGGCATTGAGCTTGATCGCGTTAAAGAGATGGTTCCTGCAGAAGATATTGCAAAAGATATGGCTGTTCAGAAAGCCATGGAATTTGTCAAGAGCAACGCTGTTATAAAAGATGTAGCTTGCAACTGCGCTGACGCAGAGGCTGATGAATCTAAGCCTGTAAAAAAAACCACTACTAGAAAAAAGAAAACTACCGCTAAAAAGGTAGAAGAGGCTACGGAAGAGTCAGACAATAAAGAAACTAACTCTGACGAGCAATAATAAATTCAGCGACTATTAGGTCGCATTGTATGGAGGTATTATGTTTAACCGGGATTTTATATTGAATGATGCATTAGTGCCTATGGTTGTTGAACAAACCGGGCGCGGAGAGCGTTCTTATGATATATTCTCTCGCCTGCTTAACGATAGAATTATATTTCTTTCCGATGAGGTGAATGATACTACCGCGTCTCTGGTCGTAGCACAGATGCTCTTTCTTGAAGCACAAGACCCCGACAAGGATATTTCTCTGTATATAAATAGTCCCGGCGGATCCATATCCGCCGGAATGGCTATATATGACACAATGAATTTTATAAAATGTGATGTTGCAACTATTTGTGTGGGTATGGCAGCCAGCATGGGTGCATTCTTGCTTGCAGCAGGCGCTCCGGGTAAACGCTCTGCCCTTCCCAACAGTATGGTTATGATCCATCAACCGTTAGGTGGTGCCAGAGGCCAGGCTACCGATATAAAAATTCAGGCAGATCTGATCTTGCGCATCAGAGAAAATCTTAACAAGATACTGGCTGATAAAACCGGCAAATCCATAGAGCAAATTTCCAATGATACCGAGCGCGATAATTATATGACTGCCGAAGAGGCACGCGACTATGGCCTCATTGACAACATTTTTGTTAAACGTCCCTAAGAAAGGTTTAGTATACGAATGTCTAATGATACGCATACCACAGACCGCGGTCATAATCAACCAAGTTGTTCTTTTTGCGGGAGATACGAAAATCAAGTCAACTTTTTAATTCCCGGAGCCAAACCGGATGTATATATTTGTGACTTTTGTCTTGACGTTTGTGAGGAATTTATTTACAATAACTTAGAAAGTGAAAATGATTGCACACAGTTTACACTTGAGCAACTTCCTCGCCCGATGGATATTAAAAATTCTCTTGATCAATATGTCATTGGCCAAGACAGCGCCAAAATAGCATTGTCGGTAGCTGTATATAATCACTATAAGAGAATACTCAGCAATGAACAAAAAAATAAAAACGCCAAAGGATCTCGTAAGAACCGTAATATTGGAACGGCGTCGGATGAGAACGATGTTGAACTTCAGAAAAGCAATGTTTTACTGATTGGTCCTACCGGCGTTGGAAAAACATTTCTTGCACAGACATTAGCAAAAACACTTAAAGTTCCGTTTGCAATCGCTGATGCGACAACTCTCACAGAGGCCGGCTATGTTGGTGAAGACGTTGAAAATATTTTGCTTCGTCTTATTCAAGCGGCAGATTATGACATTGAACTCGCTGAACGCGGCATCATTTATATAGATGAAATCGATAAAATATCTCGCAAGAGCGAAAATCGTTCAATCACTCGTGACGTTTCGGGTGAAGGTGTACAGCAAGCTCTTTTAAAAATACTTGAAGGTACAGTTTCCAATGTTCCGCCTCAAGGGGGACGAAAGCATCCAAATCAAGAATTTATACAGATCAACACAGAGAACATACTGTTTATATGTGGTGGAGCCTTTGATGGATTGGAAAAGATCATTGAGAAGCGTAAAGGTAACAATGTTGTAGGATTTCAGGGTGAAATTAAGCGTCGTGAAGAAAAACGCAATGTTGGTATATTCAAAGATGTTGAACCTCACGATATTGTTAAATTTGGTCTTATTCCTGAACTTATTGGACGCATTCCAATCATTGTTTCACTGAATGAATTAGACAAGGATGCTTTGGTGAAGATAATACGCGAACCAAAGAACTCTTTACTTAGACAATATGTAAAATTGTTTGCCATGGATGGCGTTGAGCTTGAATTTGATGATCAAGCCTTGGAGGCAATTGCACAATTGGCTATTTCAAGAAATACAGGAGCGCGTGGTCTTCGGTCCATTATGGAAAACTTGATGACTGATCTTATGTATGAAATACCCAGCAGAGATGATGTGGCTTCTGTGCGTGTAACCGCAAATTGTGTTTTAGGTACAGAAAATCCACAAATTATTCTCAAGACATCAGTTGATGAATAAAATTGAATGCACCGCCATTATTGGCGGTGCGTTTTTATATAATTTTTTCTTTTAAATGCTGAAGTTAACACCCGCATTTTTTATCCGAAAGAGTCGTAAATGCAGAATTTGTACTGAATTCAGAAATCGGGAAAGCCATACTGTGGAAAATACTGCAAGGATCGTTATCGCAACCTGCAATGCACTCTTTATCCGGGACGCTATACTCTATGGCATTTATAAGATATTGTGCAGGGCGTATAATCCTAACAATAGAAAATATTCCCAAAGAAACAACTAAATACCGTTCCCTGCTTGAATTGAATTCACCTAAAGGTCCATCTATATTGTATGTAACACTTTCGGGCACATCGTCACAGCAGCAACAACAATGACATGAATAATCTTTTTCAACTACTTGAGTGCACAATACAATGGGATCAATGGCTTCTACAACGGCATTAGGGGTATTTTTACTGCAACAAACTGTGTCGGGACAAACGCAAAAATCATTCGCATTGTAGCTGCTCTTAAAAATATTGACATTGCTTTCGCTTCCATATAACACTACTTTTTTATCTATTACGGCTATTCCTTCAAACTCTTGCGGGCGACTACACCCCAAGCATGCTTCAAAAGTTAGTTTAATATAAAAACGAATATTTACAGTATAAAATCCTTTGTTAAATTGAACTGGATCTATGGATATATTGGCTGATGCTATGCAAGATTTTTTTGTGCGTACAGTTGATGTTCTGTCAATAATATCGTACCCGAAATCGGTAAGGAAAACCGCCACATTTTCGTAACAATCGCGGTCTTTACATGAATCAAGAATTCTGTTTGTGTCTATGCTTATCATTTCTTTTGGGGACGAAACAGTGCTGCCGTTGTTGCAACAAGAAAATCTATTATCTGACATGGTGGATATACCTCCAAAATGTTAATGTAGAGATGATCAATAATATCTCCTATAATATTCTATGCTATATAGTTTTTTTTGACATAAAACGAGTAATTTTTATGTTAAAATTTATTTTATTATATTAGTTAATTGACAAATTTAAAATATTGATATATAATTGAATTATTGTTTTAACCTTAAGGAGCGGTATAGTAATGATTGATGTTGAATTGCTGTGGATCATAGCATTTGCTGTGGAAATTATAATTTTATGTGTTGCAGCATACATTGGATGGCGCAACAGTTTTTGGAGTTGCTTAGTAAGAACCGCATATTTATTGATAATATCTATATTGTCATATGTTATTGCTTTGATATGTGCGCCAAAAATATCAGGATTGTTGATTGATTGGGTGTGCCAAACTGATATAGAGCTTATTAATTCTATATGCATGGATTCGCCTGAAACAGTAAAACTATGTCAGATGGTTATTTCTCCGTATATAACTGCTTTAATGTTCCCTGCTATATTTATAATTTTTGAACTTTTATCATTAATAAAATTTTCTTTTGTATCAAATAAAATTATCAATAAGATCAAAACTAATGTACGTCCTCGTATATGCAAATTGTTAGGCGCTGTTGTTGGATTTGTCAATGGACTGATGGTGGTATCTGTTGTGCTTATCCCTTTATGCTTGTTTGGCGCCGCAATGGGGACGAGTAATGAGTTGACAGATGATTCAGCAAATAATAGCAAATATGTTTGCAGTTCAAATATATTGATTCCGGCATCAATTTCATTAAATAATATTACCAACATTAATGTTAGCACATTACCGCAAGAGTACATTGATATTTTTGAAAAGGATATTAATATGACTGCCGAAGCAAAATGGTTGACTAATGCTGTAAAGCCGGCTATGAATGCATATACTTATGCCATTCAACGTAATATGTCTTCTAAGGAGGCTGTATTTTGCGCTTTAGGTGCCGTTAATGAGGTATCAGGAGAGTCAGAAGTAATTCCCGCAATATTTATGAGAATTATTTTTATTGCGTCAGAAAAATGGGGTAATGATCAGGAATTTATAGGAGTTAAACTCCAAGCTAATAATAAATTAGCTTCATCTTTGATATCAGAGACATTGAAAACGTTGAGCAATACAACTAAAGATAATGTTAAATCTACTGTTCGTATACTTATGGGAAACGGCTATGATAAAGGCGTATTAAATAACATATTGATATTATCTGCGATAAAAGACGAGTCAACCGATTCTACAGTTCTTAACCCCAACACGCAAGAAAGCGTAACTGTATTGGCAGAAACTTTGATTTCTTTTGGCAAAGATGATGATTTTAAAGAAATAACCGATTCTGTAAGCAATGATATAAGAAATGAATTTGCCGATGAGACCAGAGAAAAATTATTCCCGGAAGGAACTTCGGACAAAGATAAAATGGAAGTTGCGTCTACACTGGTTGAAGAGATAAATATCTATGATAAATCGCAAGGCGATGTGAATGACGCATATGATTATGAGGCGTGTGTTAATAATGTAGCAGACTATATTATGGAAGTTGATGGGAAATATAATTATGAGGCTACTGAATCAGAGGCATTAATAGTCGCTGTTTCTCTTGTTTCTTATATGAATTCAACAGATAATATATCGGTTGAAGGCGTTTTAGAATACTTTGGTTTTTCAAATGATGAAATTTACAGAATAATTCATGGTACTTAATAATATCAAAGCGCTATATATGTTTATATAGCGCTCAGATCACTGACAAAGGGT
>JAZNBA010000016.1:0-6349 GCA_045586785.1 Eubacteriales bacterium
GGAAAGACTTGCCAAGCTTGCCGGCGGTGTAGCTGTCATCAAGGTCGGTGCTGCTACCGAGGCTGAAATGAAGGAAAAGAAGCTCCGCATTGAGGATGCAAGTCGGATCGTAGCCATGTCGTTCTGTGAGCCAAGGAGTTGTCCTAATATGTTGTCTTCCTAAGACCGCTTGGCCTCCGACTTGGAAAGACTTGCCAAGCTTGCCGGCGGTGTAGCTGTCATCAAGGTCGGTGCTGCTACCGAGGCTGAAATGAAGGAAAAGAAGCTCCGCATTGAGGATGCACTCAACGCTACCAAGGCTGCTGTTGAGGAAGGCATCGTTGCAGGCGGCGGTACTGCATACCTCAACGTCATTCCCGCAGTCCAGAAGCTGCTGGAGACCACCGAAGGCGACGAGCGCACCGGTGTGCGCATCGTGCTCAAGGCACTCGAAGAGCCCGTACGTCAGATCGCTATCAACGCAGGCTTTGACGGCGGCGTAATCGTCAACAATATCGTAAGCTCCGGTAAGATCGGCTACGGCTTTGACGCTTACAAGGAAGAATACGTGGATATGATGTCCGCAGGCATCGTTGACCCCACCAAGGTGACCAGAAGTGCGCTGCAGAACGCAGCATCCATCGCATCGGTCATTCTGACCACCGAGAGCGTGGTTGCCGACAAGCCCGAGCCCGCGGCTCCCGCTGCACCTGCTGCACCCGGCATGGGCGGGATGTATTGATCCAAAACAAAATAGCGGAGGCGCAAACGCGCCTCCGCGTTTTTTGTTTTGGATCAGCTATATTCGCCTTCGGCGAGTGATATTGCTTACGCAGTGATATTTGGCTACGCCAAGTGATATTCGCTTCGCGAGTGATAAAGGCGAATATATTACCACTGAAGCCGCAAGACTTATTGTGACAGCCATAATAGCACTGCGGCGAAGCCGCAATATCACTCGACCGAGAAGCATTTTATAAATCTTGCGGACATATATTGTACTATTACGCCGCAAGGGAGTGCTTAGCTATGTTTTCCGTATTTTCGCTGTTTACCTACTTTTTTCACGTCATTTTGGGCATCGGTACGCCACAGCAATTCCCTCCCCCTTTGTCTGCCGAAGAGGAGCACGAGGCATTTCTGACCATGGCAAACGGCAAGGGACAGGAGGCAGAGGACGCGCGGCAGCTGCTCATTTTACATAACCTGCGCCTTGTGTCGCACATCGTGCGCAAGTATTATTCCTCCAATAAAAATCAAGAGGATCTGATTTCTATTGGATCAATCGGCTTGGTCAAAGCGGTCGATACCTTTAACGTAGGCAACGGCACGCGGTTTGCGACCTATGCTGCGAAATGTATTCAGAACGAGATACTCATGCATTTCCGTTCGGGCAAAAAGCTTTCTGCGGAAATTTCGATCAACGAGACCATAGACGTGGACCGCGACGGTAATCCACTGACATATATGGACGTGATCGCAAGCGAAGAAAACTTGGCGGAAATCATTGACCGCGAGATGCAGAGCACGCGAGCGTTGCGCTACGTCAACACACTGCTTGACGACCGCGAAAGACAGATCATACTGTTGCGTTACGGGCTTTCGGGTAAAGCCCCCATGACGCAAAGGGAGATTGCCTTGCAGTTGGGGATCTCCAGGTCATACGTGTCTAGATTGGAAAAAAGCGCGTTGGAAAAGTTAAGAAAGGCGTTTGGGGAGTAAATATATGGACCGTCGGGGACGCCGGTCCCTACAACAGCTTTCTTATCGGTGCAACAGTTAACGAACAGGCATTGCCATATGTAGGGACCGGCGTCCTCGACGGTCCTTTTTGTTCACTTTTTCGGCTTGGATGAAAAGACCAACGTGGCAATATACGCAAAAACCAAGGCGGCTGCCGTGCCGCCTGCGGCAGCTTTGAGCCCACCGGTCAGTGCCCCGAGCAAGCCTTTTCTATAATTTAACGACACAACGATTAATCATATCCTATTGACAAAGCAAACAAACTGTGCTACAATGATAGCGCCAAACAAATTTAATTATGGAATCGGTGGTATTTTTTCCTGTAGGGATAGTATACCCTTTTTTGAACATGCTATTTGTAGTGAATTTGGTAAAAGCGCAAATTCCATACAAGTAGCATGGGTAGAGATACTCTGGTTCTATTTAAATTTGTTTGGCGACAATCGGAGTTTGCGTTTTTCGGAGCGTTAACTGCGGTTGACGCTCTTTTTATTTTTTATTTAGGAGGATATCATGAAAGCACTAAAAAAAAGCACATTTCTCATTCTCGTCGCGTGTACTCTGCTAACCAGTCTGCTGGTTTTATCATCTTGTTTCTGTATACCTACAGATTCCAATCAGCATTTAAACCCACCGGCAGATACAGAACAAGAAGGTGCCGGAAAAGTTAACACTGAACAATCCACCTCGGACTACAACCCTGACGAACCAATTACTCCAATAAGAATTATTTCAAGCTTTATCGATGGCATTGCCTTAATCAGGTATACTCGTGAAAATGAGTATCAATATTGGGGTATCGTTAATTCACAAGGTGTTATTGTGCACCACGAAAAAAGTTTTGCTGATCCCATAAACATTGGCAAAGGATACTGTATCATGCAGCGAGCGGATAATGATAAAAATAGCATAGATCTTTTTAATAATGAAGGAACTTTAACTAAATCAGTTGATATCACCGGGATGGAAATTATCGCATATGGTGATGGTTTAATACTGATATACAAAGAAGAATCCTCTATGACCGCGGTTAAACATTATTATGGCGTGCTGGACTACAATGGCAATTGGGTTCTCTCGATGGTTAATAGCAGCCAATTTTCCACCGAAAGTATTGATTTTGGCAGTTCAAATCGTGCCAAATACGTTGGACAAGGTAACTTTCTTATTGAAGGCAGTTATAGTTATTATCAAAATTACGTTATTCTAAACGCTAATACCGGTAATCATTTCATACTCCGCGATCCGACTACTGATTTTTATTTCAATGAAAACGGAATTGCACAAACCTTAAGCAATTGGGCTATTAATGACGATGAACCGCTGTATGGTTTACTGAATGCTGATGGAAGCATCATCCCTTTTACAAACAATGAACATATTTATCACAAATTGGGTGTTAATAATAATCACCTCTTTTATTCTCCCGAAAACGACAAATCATCAATTTACATCTACGATATTGTAACTTCAGAAACCACCCCCAAGTCTTATAACGTGTCCCCGGCAACGATCAAAGAAGTCTCTTTTGATGGAGATAATTGCATCGTAATCATAGAAGGGGTAGATGGCAATAATTACTTTTCAGTAATAGATCATACCGGAAATGAGTTGATTGCTCCAACCAAAGGATACAATCTATATGCAGATAATTCCTGTATTGTGTTCAATGGTGAAAAAGAAGGATTCTCAATATATCACAAAAATGGTTCTATTAAGCAAATAGAAAAACAAGCTAGTATAGGTTTTATTGATTTCATTTATGATTTTAAAGACGGCATTATTATCACCTACATAGCAGATAAGAGTTATTACATTGCACAATCTTACCATTTTTTCGATACATCCGGTCAAAAAATTGAAATTAGAGAAAAATAAATTCAATTATTAAATCTAATAAAAACGCGCTTTCACTTTCTCTGTCGTTCTTAACGGAGAAAACATAGTAGTAACAAAAAGTTTCCACAGACCAATCAAACGGTTTGTGGGAACTTTTATTTATATAGGCAGAAGAAGGAGCGAAGAAAGGCTCCCTCCGGGAGGGAGCTGGTGCCGAAGGCGACTGAGGGAGCCCTGCGGACTAAACACTTTAAACAACCGCGCAGGTGAAACACCTAAAAATCCAATATATTCGCAGGCTCCTTCCACCACTTCGTGGTCCTCCTTCCCGGAGGGAGGCTTATTTCTTGGGCTTTGACGAAAAGCACAGGGTCGCGATATACGCAAAAACCAAGGCGGCTGCCGTGCCGCCCGCAGCGGCTTTCAGCCCGCCTGTGAGTGCGCCCAAAAGCCCCTGCTCATCCACCGCCTCGCGCACACCCTTAGAGATCAGAAAGCCAAATCCTGTCAGCGGTGTGGTCGCGCCTGCACCCGCAAATTCGGCAAGCGGTGCATACAAGCCCACAGCTCCCAGCACCACGCCCGCAACCACGTACAACACAAGTATTCTTGCGGGTGTCATGCCTGTCAGGTCAATCAGCAGCTGTGCAATGACGCAAAATGCCCCGCCAATCAAAAAAGCCCACACATAATCCCATATCCACTCCATTTTACACCCCTCCTTTGATTCTGACCAAATGCCCGATCGCAGGAATATTCTGTCCCTGCTTAAGCGCGTCGGGGCTCATCATCGCTCCCGTACCGATCAGCAGCATATCCTTGATCTCGCCCGAGGCAAGCTTGGGCAGAAAATACGCGCTCATGACCACGCCCGAGCAACCGCAGCCCGAGCCGCCCGCGTGGGTATCCTGCGTATGGCGCGAGAAGATCATGGTGCCGCAATCGGTATGTCGTCCGTCTACGTTAATACCATCTGCGTGTAAAAGATCCTCAAAAATGGCACTTCCCTCCCAGCCCAGATCACCCGTGACAATGGCGTCAAAGTCCTCGGGAGCTGTGCCGCTGGCTGCCAGATACCGTTCTAAAGTGTCCACAGCGGCAGGTGCCATGGCAGCGCCCATATTGGCGGCATCGCGTATACCCATTTCGATAGGTATCCCGGGCATGGCTTGCGTGACACAAGCGTGCGAGGGCTCGGTATGGCTGCATTTGCCGAGGATATAGGCGGATGCACCGGTCACCGTCCACTGCGCCGTGGGTGTACGCTGTGCACCGTACTCAATTGGCGTGCGGTACTGTCGCTCGGCAGCGGAATTGTGCGAGGAGGTCACAGCAGCTGCATAGCGCACGTGTCCCGCACTGACCAAAATTGCGCCAAGCATCATGCCAAGTGCTGCCGTGGAGCATGCACCGTACAGACCGAAATACGGCACATGATAGTCGATCAGTCCGTACGCCGAACCAATGCACTGATTGAGCAGATCACCTGCAAAAATTGCTCCCAAAGCATTCTCGTCCCTACCCCATTTTTTCAGCGCAACGGCAAGTGCGCGGCGCTGCATCTCGCTCTCGGCTTGCTCCCATGTGTGCTGTCCGAATTTATCGTCCTCGTCGTGCATATCAAACAGGTTGCCAAGCGGGCCTTGCTTCTCCTTACACCCCACTACGCTGCTATATGCGCACACGCTTGCGCGCAGATCGAATATTTTGTCTTTCATCATATCCCCCGAATGTATTGTACTGACAGTATTATTTTCATTCCCTCTTGCAATATGCTAAAAATTATGATACAATGGAAATGGTAAATATTGATCAAGCTTATAAATCGAGAGGTGTTTATGCTTTCTACACATACGGAACAGTATCATATCAAGGCAAAAGAGGGGCAAACGGGCGGCTATTGTATTCTACCCGGAGATCCCGGCAGATGCGAAAAGATCGCACAGTATTTTGATAATCCCAGACATCTGGTGACTAACCGCGAATATAACATTTGGGTAGGTGAGCTTTGCGGTGTATCCGTCAGCGTATGCTCCACGGGTATTGGCGGGCCGAGTGCAGCGATCGCAATGGAAGAGCTGGTGGCTTGCGGCACGCACACCTTTATCCGCGTGGGCACCTGTGGTGGCATCAATTTAAAGGTTCAGGCAGGTGACGTAGTGATCGCTACAGGGGCAGTGCGCCAGGACGGTACGTCCAGAGAATATGCGCCTATCGAATTCCCCGCCGTATCCGATCCCGAGGTGCTGATCGCACAGATGCAGGCAGCAGAAAAACTGGGCTTGCGCTATCACACCGGCGTGGTGCAGGCAAAAGACTCGTTCTACGGGCAGCATTCTCCCGCCAGAATGCCGATCGCCGATGAGCTCAATGCAAAATGGGAGGCTTGGAAGCGACTTGGCGTGCTGGCGAGTGAGATGGAATCGGGGGCACTGTTCACGGTAGCGGCGGCACTGGGTGTGCGCGCAGGCTCTTGCTTCTCGGTCGTCTGGAATCAGGAGAGAGCCAATCTCGGTATGGACAGCGAGGACGAGGCTGCCGAGCAGCACGACACCGACAGAGCGATCAGAACCGCCATCGAGGCGCTCAAGATATTGATTGAGAAGGATAAAAAATAAACGGACGACCGCCACCACACGGACGACTCAATCGATGAAAAGTTTTTGCGTCGCTTTTTCAAAAAGCGACTGGGGTTCGGGGCAACGCCCCGAAAAAACGGCATTTTTGGTTCTTTTTGTGCCCGCGGTGCCAAAAAGAACGAAAACGGTTTTCTCACATAAACAAACAA
>JAZNBA010000017.1:0-13338 GCA_045586785.1 Eubacteriales bacterium
AATATGGCGACCTTCGTTGGCTCGTCACAAGGCGGTTTTCTCGGTGCGATCCTTGCTACGCTGGGTGTGGTATTGCCGTCATTTATTATCATTCTCATAATTGCAGCCTTGATACGCAACTTTATGAAATATGCGGGAGTAAAAGCGTTTCTCAGCGGTATCCGTCCGTGTGTTGTTGGCTTGATACTCGCAACGGCAATCACGATGTTTATGAGTACGGCAATCGGCTTCAGTGGTATAGGAGATACGCTTGCCATAGATTTTAATGGCATTATCATATTCGCCATATTGATATTAATCAACATTGTAGCAAAGCTTGCATAAAGAAAAAACCAACACCTATACTGATGATACTCATATCGGCAGGTCTTGGTATGGTCAGAAATAAACATTCCGCAACACACGTGTCAGCTTTTTCTTTTGCTACGGTGTGTTTTGCCCTCTGCGACTGACTGTATGGATCGACCTCCGCTTTGGCGGAAGATCGTGACATTGGAGAGAAAAGGAAATATTTACAAAGAAATATTGTATTTCGCAGGGAAATGCGATATAATGAGTTAGTCAAATAAAAGCTATGAAGGAGGGTACGGCGGTGGGAACAACAAACAAATACGGCGAAGTGCTTTATTCATTACCGAAGGTCGGTACAGCGGCTATAGAATTGTCACATTTTCCAACAAAGCATCAGGCGTTTATCTTCAGGGCGTATGAATATGTACCGATAGATAGGATCGCAAAGGTATTGGGAACGGATGTTGAGACGGTAAGACATGCAGCCGGTGAAATGGGATTGCCCGATTACGCCCCGGGCGATCTGTGGCTGCGGCGCGGTTATATTACGATCATTCGCAGAATGTGGCATATTTTACCGTATGAGCAGCTATTAGAGCTGCTGGACATGGACGAGCAAACTCTTGCGTGTATGATGCGTCAAAATGATTTCCTTGATGTCAAGCTGTCAGATAAGCCACTCTGTGAAAGAGTTGTGTGGCGAAAGCTCACCGAGGAAGAAAGAATAAGTACGCTCCGGATCAAAAAAGTGATGTGTTCGCTTGATCTGTCGGGAAAGCGACCGTTCGAATTTGAATATGATGTTCCAACGTTGCATTTTGAGGGTGAGCAGCGCTTTGCTACGCGTATGATCTATGCTTTTTCGGGCTTATATCAGAATGCATTTGAGGTGGATAGTGAGGAATTTTTGCCCGATGAGCAGTTGAAGGCATATCAGGCACTGGGTATCAATGGGATCTGGACCCAAGGCACACTCTCTCAACTCGCCCCTTTTCCGTTTGATCCTAGCGTTTCAGTAGGATATGAAAAGCGCATTGAAAAGATGATAGCGATGACCGAGCGCCTTGCTCGCTACGGTATCAAGCTTTATCTTTATCTCAACGAGCCGCGCTCAATGCCGCTTACTTTTTTTGAAAAGTACCCTGAGTTGCTTGGACATGTGAAGAATGATGAAGGGTGCCTCTGCACATCCATGCCGCAGGTGCGGGATTATCTTAGGGATTCCGTTGAATCGATATGCCGTGCCGTGCCATTGATAGGTGGCTTTTTCACCATAACCAGATCGGAAAATCTGACGAACTGCTACTCTCATTCCGGCTTTCCGAATATACCTTGCAACTGTTCCAAGTGTAAGAGTAGAAGCGTTGCGGATGTGATCTCCGAAACAATAAGCTGCTTTTCGGAGGGCGTACAGCGTGTAGATCGGAACATCAAGGTGTTTGCGTGGAGCTGGAGATGGGATGAGTTTAATGAGGATATCATTAGACAGCTTCCCAAAGATGTTATACTCTTATCGCAGAGCGAATTGGATATTCCGTTTGAGATAGGCGGAGTTAAGGGTAATGTCCTTGACTATTCTATGAGCATTGTCGGTCCGGGAGAGCTTGCGCGCCGTGAATGGAAGATAGCAAGGGCTCGTGGATTAGAGGTTGGAGCAAAGGTGCAGATAAACACCACGTGGGAGGCATCCACCGTTCCCGCAATACCGATTTCACCGTCTGTCGAAGAGCATATGAGAAGCCTTCAAAAAGAGGATGTCAAACACCTACTGTTGAGTTGGACGCTTGGTGGATATCCATGTCACAATATTGTGGCGGCGGCAAGGTATTTCTACGAAAAATGTACGGGTCAAACTCAAAGTCCCACACTGTATGAAGCGGAAAAGCAATTCGTCGAGGCATTCAGAGAGTTTCCGTTCCATATCAATGTTCTCTATTTCGGGCCGCAAAATGCGGGTCCCTCTAATCTTCTGTTTGAAAAGCCGACGGGATACAAAACATCTATGACCTGCTTTGCCTATGATGATCTTAAAGGCTGGAGGTCGATATATCCGCTCAGCACCTTTGAGGAGCAATTTTCAAAGCTATGTAAAAAATGGGAGATCGGCTTGGATATGCTGGATGAAGAAGATGAAAGTGAGACCGCTATTATGGCAAGAGCAACCTATTGCCTTTTTAAATCTTCTTTGAATCAAATCAGATTTATTCGCGCCAGAGACGAAGGGTTCTATTCAGATGCCGTCTCTGCCGCAAAGGAAGAATTGCTCACCGCAAAAAGAATGTTAGCGCTGATGAACAAAAACGCGGCAATCGGATATGAAGCGGCAAACCACTATTATTATTCCAAGGGGCAGCTTGCTGAAAAGATAATAAACTGTAACTACATAGTTGAGATCTTTACAGGAAAGGAAAAAGAATCTGTTTAGGCGAAGCTTTGAATTGACCGAACTCGCCACCTGATTTTATTGACTTTTCAGTTCGGCATCTATTTAGATAGTACAATACAAGAAGCGAGATTTTGAATTGCCGCCACGACTTCCGGAGGAGGGAGTGGGTGAGCAAGAGAAAACGATTGAGTATCGTTTTCGCGCAGCGATACCCCACAAAGCAGGGAGAAACGGGTGTGAAGCTGCGCTTTGCGCCCGGTTCGACCATGCGACTGGGGAGGGCAAGAGCCGCAAGCGGCAAAAATCCCACCTTAGCAACCATCAAAAACCTTGATACACAACGTATCAAGGCTTTTTTCTGTCCATTTTTCATTCGGTTTTAGACGGTTTTAGACCAATCTTTTTTGCAGGTTTCCCGTCGGGGGGAATGAACGTGGCAACAAAAACATGAAACATAAAAGCAGAAAAGAGTGAACGACGGAGAGCAATCTTTCTTTGCATAGCCAAAATTGGATTAATTAGGAACATGCGTTGGAAACGAATGATTTGTTGCTAATTAGATAGTGATATTGAACAACTCGCCGCGCGTTTTATCGTATAATAATTACATTTACAAATGTTTGAAAAAGTACTATAATAATGTATACTGGATGAAAAAAGTGAGAGATCTTTTACAACGAGAGCTGCTTGTTTCACAACAATTCAGTATCAACAAGGAGAATGAATCATGACTTGTACAGATGTAAAGCAAATGCCCGGTAAGGCAATCATTTCGACTAAGATCCGCAGCGGACGCCTTTTTAAGGTCGTGTTGCTGGCGGTTTTGCTTGCCTGCGTTGCTGTAGTGGTATCTCTGTTGCTGCATCAGACCAACGTGGAGCAGCAGATTCAGGTACAGCAAGAATATCGCGACGATGCGATTGCTGAGCTGGAGCGTGGTGAGGGGACGTACGATGCGCAGAGTATTGTGCTTTATAACACCTCGCGTGCCAAGGCCGAGGAACTGGCTGAGAAGTTAGGCGCGTCCTTGCGTATGATCAAGGACGGTTCTTTTGCTACGCTGACCTTGCCCGAGGGCACGACCATTCTGGACGTGTATCGTGATGAGCAGAATCTGCCTTACTTGGAGCAGATGTCTGTCGACTGGCAGGTCAAAGCCAGTGAATTGGTTGAAGGGGAAGCCGAAGAGGGACAGGATGACACCCGTCTGCCCCTGCGTCCGACTTATGCCGTGTCGGATGCTGACTATGAATTGCAGACCTATCTGGATTATGTGAATATGCAAAATGTCTGGGCAAACCATACCGGATATGGCATTACGGTTGCGGTGATTGATACGGGCATTGATACCGACCATCCCGAATTTGCGGGCCGTATCAGCGAGTATTCGTATAATGCAACAGAGGATAAAATTGTCAAGGACTATGTGCTTGAAAACGGCGGGTACGATTGGTCGCTGGTCGAGGACGAGCAGGGACATGGCACTGCCGTGACTGGTGTGATTGCGGCATCTATGAATAGTGGAAACGTCGTGGGTATTGCGCCCAATGTCACCATCATCACGATTAAGGCTGAGTGTGATGAAAATGGCACTTTCAATCGCACCTCTGATCTTGTGTTTGGTTTGTATTATGCGATTGAACGTGATGTAGCCGTGGTCAATATGTCGTTTGGTTCCTTCGAAAATGTATTTGCTGAGGCGACGCAATTGGCCTATGACAGCGATGTGATCTGTGTAGCAGCTGCTGGAAACGACTCAACGGCAGCGTTGACATATCCTGCAGCAGATCCCAATGTGTTTGGCGTTGGTGCGCTTGCAGCTAATAGTTGGGATTTGGCAAGCTACTCCAATTACGGCGAGAATGTGAATCTTGTTGCTCCCGGCACGACCTATACCGCCAAGTTGGGTGGCGGGTATGGAACCATGAATGGCACCTCGTTGGCTTCGCCCGTTGTGACCGGTGCGATCGCGCTCTATTTGTCGGCAAACTCATATCAGGAGTTCAAAACGGTAGAGGAAATGCTGTATGCGTCTTGTTATGATTTGGGCGATCTTGGTTGTGACTACTATTACGGT
Source organism: Eubacteriales bacterium (assembly GCA_045586785.1). Classification (GTDB taxonomy): domain Bacteria; phylum Bacillota; class Clostridia; order Oscillospirales; family CAG-272; genus UMGS1002. The sequence continues at coordinate 4,755 of JAZNBA010000017.1, forward strand.
TATGGCGCGTTGGATGTGAGCGCCTTGTTACTGGAAGAACGCGGCACGGTTACGTTTAATATGATGACCGATGAGCTCGAGAATACCGAGCAGATTTTTATACGCAATCATACGTTGCAGAATATGCCTGAGCCGGAAAGATTGTATGCTGTTTTTGACGGATGGTATTACGATCCTTATTGTACTGATGAATACAACTGGTATGCCGACAAGTTTTATACAGATCTGACGCTTTATGCCGGTTGGGTAAATGAAGATGACGGTGTTCCTTTTACATATGTTGAATTGGATGACGGCACGATAGAAATTCGATCGTACACCGGTCGCCGCAAATATGTTACCATTCCCGATCAAATTGACGGAAAAATGGTTACAAGCATTGGTGAGGAAGCCTTTAAGGGTGAGTCTGACTTGCGCGAGGTCATCTTACCTAAAGGATTGTTGCGTATTCGCCGTTCTGCCTTTACAGCATGCAGCAATCTTGTACATATAGACATTCCCGATAGTGTTATAGCAATCGAAGAAGACGCCTTTTGTGACTGTGTGCGCATGTCTTACATAGGGATTGGCATGAACAGTCAGTTGACGGATATCGGAGCTTTTGCTTTTGCAAACTGTGCGAAATTGAATCGCTTTGAGGTGCCTGCCCATTTGACTTCGGTAGATGGTTCTGCATTCTTTGGTGCCACCAACCTCATAGCATTTACGGTCAGAGCGGGGAATACCGCATTTACTGCCAAGGATGGTGTGCTGTTTAATTATACCGCAAGCACATTGGTGGCGTATCCCGCAGGATTGCGTGGACAGTATACGATTCCTGCCTCTGTCCGTGCGATTGGATGCAACGCTTTTGCTTATGCGCATCTTTCGGAGATTGATCTTGGCTCGGTACAAACAATTGGAGCGAGTGCCTTTGCTTATTCTGAATTGGAAAGTGTAGTGATTCCGGACACAGTTACCGAAATGGGCGCGCTCGCTTTTTCGAACAACTATTATTTGCGTAGTGTCCGAATTGGAAACGGCATAAAGACAATTCCGGCATACGCTTTTATGAAATGCTTTGCTCTGGAGCAAATTGAAATCCCCGCAAATATTGTGGAAATTGGATATTGTGCGTTCGAGAGCACCTGGTGTTTGGAGTCTGTAACCTTTGATCCCCAAGGGGAGTTACAAATGATCGGTGAGGCGGCATTTGCGAACAGCGCGCTGCAATCCGTTGAACTGCCTTCCTCGCTTATCCTGATTGGCAGAGAGTCTTTTGCAAAAAACACCAACCTTAATATAGTTTTGTTTGCACAGAACAGCCGGCTGTTCCAGATAGGTGAAAACGCTTTTGCCGGCACGTCTGCATTGATGAGCATAGAGCTGCCTGCACAGCTGAATGCGATTGGCGGATTTGCTTTTTCCCAAAGCGGGCTTGAAACGGTGACGATTCCCGCAAGCGTTACGTATCTTGGCGAAGGCGTGTTTGCAGCATGTCACTATTTGACAAACATTCAGGTTGAAGAGGATAATGTTAACTATACGGATGTTGACGGTGTCGTATACGATGCGGCGATTGAGACGTTGATCGCGTATCCTGCGGGTAATGACAGAACCTATTACGCTGTTGAAAACACAGTTACTGCTATCGGTGAATCGGCGTTCTACGGCTCGTCAAATCTGGAACAAATTGATCTGCCCGCATCTTTGCAGGAAATTCGCAGACAGGCATTTTTCAAATGTACAGGCTTGCAGTCGATGGTAATTCCTGATAACGTGATCCAAATCAGCAATTGCGCTTTTGCCGAGGACTGGAATTTGCGTAGCGTGACCTTTAGTGAAAGCAGCAAACTGCCGCGTATCAGCAAAGATGCTTTTGCACATTGCGGGATCGAGTCGTTCCGCGTGCCCGCAAGCGTGTCCACGATAGGGCAGGACGCATTCAAGGGCTGTAGCAGCTTGATCTCCGTCACCTTTGCTGCCAACAGCGAATTGGAAAGCATTTCCGCTTATATGTTTAAAGGCTGCTCCAATTTGCAGACCATTACCTTTGAGCAGGGAAGTGCATTGACCTCCATTCAGGCGCACGGACTTGAAGGTATGAGAAATCTGACTTCGATCGATTTCGGCGATGCCAATCTGACCAATATTGATAACTTTGCTTTCCGTTTCTGCGAAAGCTTGACTAGCATCAATATTCCGGAGGGTGTCACCAATCTCGGCAGATATGCTTTTTATTACTGTTCCTCACTTAATGAGGTGATGATTCCTTCGACCATGGAGCATATTGGACGTTTTGCGTTCTTGGGAACCGAGAGCATGAACGTTTATTTTGCTTCCGAAACCTTGCCGGTATATCTGGACGAGGACTGGGATCACGGTATTGCCGGCTATTATCTTGGCGTGACCGATGTGCAAACTTCGGGCGATTGGAAATACGCAACGCTGACAAGCGGAGGTGTTTCTATTGTTGAATACACCGGCGATGCAACAAATCTTGATTTGACCACATTGGATTTGGGCGAAGAAATCATTAATATTGGCGGCCGAGCATTTGCTTATTCCACCGTTGAGACCGTTGTTTTACCGGAAACACTTGTAACGATCCAAGCCGAAGCATTCTATCATTCGGCACTCAAGTCGGTTTCTGTTCCCGAAAGCGTGCAGTTTATTGGCCGTGCCGCCTTTGCGGATACCCCGATAGAAACGTTGACCTTTGTGGGAGAGCCTCAATTAGCGGTCATGGAGCAATCTGCGTTTGAGGGGACTGAGTCTTTGAATGCGGTCGCATTGCCGGCAAGTCTTACCACCGTTGGCAGAGCTATCTTCAAAAACAGCGGAATTACGTCGCTGGTCTTTGAAGACGGCATTGGCATCACCGAAATACCCGAGGAAGCGTTTGCGTACACAAATCTCGATGCCGTAACCATTCCCGACAGCATTACGTTGATCGATCACGGCGCTTTCCGCGAGACTGCGCAGTTGAAAACAGTTGACTTTGGAAACTCGAGCGGTATGATGGTGATGAGTAATGCATTCTATCATTCCGGATTGGAAAGCATCCATATTCCCAAGAGCGTAACGTATATTGGTGAATATGCCTTTGTTGCGCTGACCAATCTGCAATCGTTTACAGTGGATGAGGATCATCCTCAGTATCGTGCGGTTGATGGCTTGCTGGTCTCCAAGGACGGACGCAAGCTGATTGCCGCACCCGCCGGCAGAGAGGGCACGCTAACTGTACCTGAAGGTATTGAGGTGATTGGATTTGGTGCATTTGAGGCGAGTAAGTTGACTAAGGTTGAGTTCTTGCCCGATGCAAATATCTTATCGTTCGGTTACCGCGCATTCTACGGCTCTGCCATTACCGAGATGCACGTACCCGCAAGCGTGGTTGCCATCGATTATTACGCTTTTGCAACCTGTGAGCAGTTAACTATAGTCACTTTTGCAGAAGGGAACAAGCTTCGCGGTGTGTACGAGGGGGCGTTTTACGGATGTAAGAATTTGTTTGACATCACTCTGCCCGATTCTGTAGTGGAAATCTCGGAATTTTCGTTCTATGGTTGTACGCAGTTAAAGCAACTGCCTATTACCGATGAAAGTGCAGTCAAGGGCATTTATGATTATGCTTTCGCATATACGGGTCTTGAGGGGGAATTTACCACGCCCGAAACGTTGATCGATATCGGCGCTTATGCGTTTATGGGGAACAAATTTACTTCTGTGACAGTCCCGGATACTAACGCGTATGATCTGCTCATTGGTATAGGCGCATTTGAAGGCTGCAACCAAATGACTGAGATCACGCTGCCCTTTATCGGTGCATCTTTTGAGGATGCGGATATTACTTGGTTTGGATATATCTTTGGCGCAGGCGGATATCAGGCGAATGCAACGTATGTGCCGCAGAGCTTGAAAAAGGTAACCATTACCGAGGGAATCAGCGAGATTGGTGAGCACGCCTTTGACGGACTTGCGATGCTCGAGGAAATGAACATCCCACATAGTGTGACCTTGCTGAAATCATATGCGTTTAACGGAACAACTGCGAGATATGAGTTAACCAATACGATAACGCCAAGTGTTCCTTATTATGTTGGCTTTAATGTGTATGAAGCGTATGAAATGAATTCTTCCCACGTGGGAAAAGGCATTGCAGGGCATCTACGCATATCGAATGTAACGACTCGCATACACACAGGTACCTTTGGATATTGTCACAATCTCACAGAGGTCGAGTTGCCCGATAGCATTGAAATCATAGACTGGAACATATTTGAGCATTGCACGAGCTTAGCTAGCATTGTAATTCCCGACAAGGTAACATGCATTGAACCAAATGCGTTCCAGGGGTGCAGCAATTTAACCAGTGTGACACTGCCGCAAGGCTTAACTAACATTGGTTCATATGCTTTTTTGAGTTGTGATAGTCTATATGTAATCTACAATAACAGCGATTTAGCTTTGGAAATCGGCAGTGAGGATTTCGGGCATATCGCATTGAATGCAAAACTGATTGTAGATAAGGATGGTAACAAAGCCTATTTGGATGAAGCAGCCGATTTGGAATATGTTGATACTACGGATGGATTCCGATTTGTGAAAGAGCATGGGCAGTACAAGTTGATCGCGTATCTCGGCTCAAACGAAACGGTTACATTACCTGCGGATATTAATGGGTATTCATACGAAATCAGCGGAATGGGCGGCGTCCGTAGCGTGATCATTCCACGAGGCATAACAAGTATTTCAGATTTTGCTTTCAGTAACGCGACCGAGTTGGAGAGTGTCGTTATCGCTGAGGGCGTTACCAGCATTGGCGAAAATGCTTTTTATGGATGTTATGGTTTGACCTACATTGTGCTCCCCGAGGGTGTTACGAGCATAGGTTCGAGAGCATTCTCGCATTGCGGAAATCTAAAGGGAATCACTCTTCCTGAAACCTTGGAGCTAATAGGTGACGGTGCGTTTGAAAATTGCTACAATTTGGAGCAGATTGTCATTCCCGATAGTGTGACGAGTATTGGATTAGATTCGTTTTACAATTGCTGGAAATTATCAAGTGTGCAGTTGCCGGATAGTATTACGAGCATTAGTTTCCAAATGTTCAGAGGCTGTGAAGGACTGAAAAGTATAACGATTCCCGAGAATGTAACGAACATAGCGGATTCTGCATTCCGTGATTGTGTTAACTTAAATGACGTCACGATTCCGGATAGTGTAATACAGATTGGAGCATATGCTTTTGCCGGTTGCGCAAAATTGGAAAGCATAACGATTCCTCAAAACTTGATATCCTTGGGGGATAGTGCCTTTGCCGGCAGCTCCAAGTTGGAGCAGATCATACCACTTGATCATAAAGCATTTGTGCAAATTGACGGTGTTATTTACAACCGAGATATGACTCAAATCGTATATGTTATGGATTCGGTTATCGAAATCTGTATCCCGAAAACGGTTACACAATTTACACTTTCGAATAATGACACCTTGCAAAAGGTAACCTTTGAAGATGGCGGTGATTGGTCGAGCTTCTATTTCTCATTTACAAATTGTAACGGCTTGACGGATGTTGTTCTTCCGGAAAATCTCACGATGATTCCTCAATGTGCATTTTTTGAATGTGTGAATTTGTTGAACGTTACTATTCCGGATAGTGTGACATATATAGGAGACTATGCATTTGAAGGATGCCATAGTTTATCGAATGTCACAATTCCGAGTGGGATAATGCGTATTGAACCATATGCTTTCCATGCTTGTAAGAGTTTGACCAATATTACGATTCCCAATAGTGTTACCAGTATAGGGGAGGGTGCCTTTGGACTTTGTACCAACTTACAGAGTATCTCTCTTCCTGACAGTATTATGAGTATTGGAGACAATGCATTCAGTGGCTGTACGGGCTTGATGAGTATTGCAATTCCTGATGGTGTTACTGAAATTGGCAGTTCTACTTTTTCATTCTGCTCGAACTTGCAAAGTGTTGACCTCCCGGATAGCTTGGTTAGTATAGGATTTCAAGCTTTCTGTGAGTGCTCCAGTTTGATGAGTATTACAATCCCCGAAAATGTGGAAGTGATTGAATATCAAGCATTCTGGTTTTGTAACAATCTTTTAATAGTGCAAAATGATAGCGATTTGTCATTGCAGATCGGAAGTGAAGAGCATGGCAATGTTGCTGAATATGCGAGAAAGATAATCAATAAAGATGGAACAATCGAGGGATTTGACAGTTTTGAATATTTTGATACGCCGGATGGTTACCGTTTTGTTGAGAGCATGGGACAATATCATTTGATTGCTTATTTGGGAACAGATGAATTTGTCACGTTGCCCAAAGACGTGAATGGGCACCCCTATGAAATATATCGAATGAGGGGCGTGCGCCATGTTGCTATTCCGGAGGGAATAACCTCCATTGGTCAGTCAGCTTTTGAAGGTTGCGTGAGCTTGAAGAGTATTACGATTCCGGAAAGTGTTATCAGCATTGGCTATCACGCTTTTGCTGGATGTGAAAATCTGCAGGAAATCATGCTTCCCGAAAAATTAACGGAGATAGGCGGATGGGTGTTCGCAGATTGCACACAACTAGAAAGCATTGTAATTCCAGAGGGTGTGACGGTCATTGGTTCGTCTTCTTTCCAAAATTGTAAGAACTTAAAGAGTATTGTGATTCCCGCATCGGTAACACAAATCGATCCTTGTGCTTTTCAGAATTGTGAAAAGTTGGAGAACATAGTGCTTCCTGATAGCGTTAGAATGATTCAGTATGACGCATTCGATAATACTGCTTATTATAATGATCCAACCAATTGGACTGATGGTTGCTTGTATATTGGAAATCATTTGATAAAAGTTTCCGAGGATATCGTATACTATACTGTTCCCGATAACATCATTGCGATTTGCGACAGCGCCTTCCGAAATTGCTTTCAAATGAAAGGAATAACATTAGGGGGGGATCATTATGGTGTTTTGCGCGGGATAACCAATCTCGAAACACTTATCATTACCCAAATTCCTGAGAGTGGTTATTATTATCTATATCGCTATTTTGGAGATAGTGGAGCGGATATGCCAATTACGCTTAAGAATATTGTTTTAGCGACTGATATCGGCATGCGTTCTGATCTATTCAATGATATAAGTGGCATTACCATTTATGTTCAAGCCAATGAAAAAGACGTGAAGTGGGATGATAACTTCTCGGAAGTGATTGACGGAGAAAAGGTTGTATGGCACAACCGCAACAAGGTCGTCTACGGCGATAAATGGATCACGGCAGAGTTTTATGATGCCGAGGGTAATTTGATCAGCAGTGAGATTTTTTTGACCTCTCAAGTCATTCGACAGCCGCACATTGAGCTTGCACGTGGTGTTGAGTATTCCGAAGTATTGCTCGGTTGGGATATCAACGGCGATGGTGTGGCAGATCGGCTCCTCACAACCTCTGATGATATTCAAGCGTATGCAATAGTTGGAAAACAATTGACAAATTACACCGTTCGTTTCTATGCAGAGGATGGCACAACGTTGCTTTCCAAGGTGAAGCTGCCTTACGGTGCCGAAATTATCCCTCCGGAAGTAGCCGAGAAGACCGGCTATACCGTTCACGGTTGGCTTGGGTATACCGAGGGCATGACAGTGAGCGGAGATCACATGATCGTGCTGGATCGTACGCACAATGGTGGAGATCACACATATTCTGATCCGATTTGGATAGCCCCCACTTGTACCGAGCAAGGGCACAACAAGCATGTGTGCACGGTTTGCGGTGAGTGGTATGCCACCGATTATGAGGACGCACTTGGGCATGCATATGAATCTGTCACACAAGCACCTACGTGCGTTTTGAACGGACAGATTACCTATACATGTTCTGTTTGTTCCGATGAACACGTGGAAACGATTCCGGCGGCCGGACACGATTACACAGGAGTGGTGATTAGATCTGCAAGCTGTACGGAAGAGGGAAGTATGCACTATACTTGCCAGATTTGTGGTGATCAAAGAACCGAATCAATCGATAAGATCTCGCATAACTACCAAAAGAAGCTTGCAAGCAAATGGTGGTTGCAGTGGCTGATTGAACACATTTTGAACGTGTTCTTTGGCTATGAAGACGAGGATCCCTATTATTTCGAATGTGCAGATTGCCGTCATATTCAAACGCACCAAGAGATGCAGTTGAGTAGCAGCGTATCTGTAAAGAATGCCTGCGATCACCGAATAGGCGATTGGGTAAAGATCAATGACGCTTCCTGCGAGGAGATGGAATGTCATGGACGCATTTGTGATATTTGTGGCAAAGTGGTTGAAGCACGCGCAACTGCAGACACAGTCAACCACATTCCTGCGGACGCTGTTGTCGAAAACATTATTGAGTCAACTTGCACCGAAACCGGCAGTTATGATAACGTCGTATACTGCACTGTTTGCGGTGAAGAGCTGAGCCGCGAGACTGTTGTAGTAGACGCACTTGGTCACGACATGGGTGAATGGTATCAGACTGTTGCACCTGCTTGCACGACCGAAGGCGAGAACAGACGCGATTGTAGCAGATGTGACTACTTTGAGACTGTATCTGAGCCTGCGA
>JAZNBA010000018.1:0-14693 GCA_045586785.1 Eubacteriales bacterium
CAAAAAATTACGGCTTTGCCTTTTTATGCGGACAAAGCCGCTATAGTTTGGCGGATGGTGTGAGATTCGAACTCACGTGTCCAAAGGTCAAACGGTTTTCAAGACCGCCTCGTTATGACCACTTCGATAACCCTCCGTATATGAAACTGCTTTCGCAGAAATCATCGGATTATTAAATTTTTTAGAAATATTTTTAGAAATGCTGTTTTCGATTGCTTTCGGAGTGCCCGAAAAGTCAGTGTTTACAAGGCTTTTCTGCGTTTTTGCGACCGATATGCTCGCAAATTTTCAAGGACCTTTCATTTCAACCGTGTACGGTTGAAATGTTATGACCGCTTCGGCAACCCTCCGTATTCGGTTACGTACTTTAATATATTATCATAAAGTAGCGTAAATGTCAAGCAGGACGGTAAAATTTTTTTGTATTTTTTGCAATTTACTATTGCAATTATGTTCGCGGTATGGTATAATATACGACAGCGTAATGTTTACGATCGGTTTTCACATCATTTGAAAATATACGGAGGTATAATATAATGGAACTCGCACTTGGAATCGTTTTGATCGTTCTGTGCCTTATCATTTGCGGCGCAGTTCTTCTGCAGTCCGGCAAGGACAAGGGTATGAGCGGCGCTATCGGCGGCAGCACTGCCGAAACTTTCTTTGGCAAGCAGAAAGGTAAGACTGTAGATAAGTGGCTCTCCACTCTCACCATTATCTGCACATCGATTTTCGCAATCATTGTTATCGTGATGCACGTAATTCTTTAAGCATCATAAAAATAACCGCACTATGTGCGGTTATTTTTATTTTATGAATTTTATAAGCATTATCCGCCTTATATTTCTAACGCGCGAAGCGCATATAACTGCCGAAGGCAATATCTCGCACGAAGTGCATACAACTCGCCGCAGGCAATAAAATTGGCGAGATACTCCGCTTGGAGTATCACGCCATAAGACCCCACCTGGCCGTGTCATAGAGCATTTAGAACCCTGCTCTGAGCAAGGCGGTGTTCTATCCCTCGCTTTACTGCTCCCAGCATCCCGTATCCCTGCCGAGACAAGTCAATCGGGGAGGATATGGGGAGGTCTGCAAACCACTTGGGAATTTATTTCGAACTCCTTTAATCTGTTGTGGGTCTTAACGCCCAATGATCACGCACCACGCAGGATGGTTTGTCTTACTTATTATCCGCGTCGTAGTCGATCTCCTGAGAGAACAAATCGTCGAAGTAGTCGGCTACATCGTCGAACTCATCATCGTCGTCGATGGAGACCCATTCAGCCTCACCGTCATCTCCGGTGATCTCTTTGAGAATGGTGTACTCGCAGTAGCCTTCTTCATCACTGCCGCCGTCTACGGGAGTGAAGGCATAGTATACAATGCCGTTCAGCTCGCAACGACCGATCATTTCAAACTGATACTCGTTGCCGTCCTCGTCCGTCAATGTGTAGTATTCCTCACCGAACTCCATTTTATCCTCCATTGTATCCTCCATTCCGCCGCCATGCGGCACATTTTTTATTGATTTATTACACTAATATTGTACCCTATATCATGCCCTGTGTCAAGACGATTTTGTGATTAAATTGTAAAGAATTTATTGCCTTTTTTCGTCTTCAAACATCAAGTATCGATGCAAGTATACTGTTACTGACCAGCATACCGTCACTTGTAAAACGGAAGCCGTCCTCGTCACTGACTATATACCCACCGTCCACGTACATCTTGATACGCGGCGCGTATTTTGCGTCGGGATAGCACCCGAAACGGGCGCGATATTGCTCTCGCGACACTCCGTCCCGCAACCGCATTGCCAGCATAACAAACTCAACCTCTGCATCTTGCTCGCTGACCGCCGTGACGCTGTCCTCGTCCAGCCATTCACCCGACACATATCGCCGGAAGCTCTGGGGTGCGGCATATCGCTTGCCATCGAAAAAAGAATGCGCCGCCACGCCAAAGCCCACGTATTCATCGCACTTCCAATATTTAATATTATGCCGCGACTCGCTGCCTTGACACGCAAAATTGCTTATTTCGTAGCGTTCTATGCCAACATCCGCCAGTTTTTTCACTGCGTCAAGATACATCTGCACCGTTTCGTCCTCATCGGGCAGCATGAGCGCGTCACCCATATTGCCAAAGGGTGTTCCCTGCTCCACACGCAGTCCATAGGCTGAAATATGCCGCGGCTCAAGAGAAAGTGCCGTGTCAAGCGTCGCAGACCAACTGTCACGTGTCTGACCCGGAATGCCATACATAAGATCAAGGCTGATGTTATCAAAACCCGCCGCACGGGCATGCTTGAAGGTTTCCACAAACTGCTCAGCTGTGTGAAGCCGCCCCAGTGCCTTCAATTCTTTGTCATTAAGGCTTTGCGCACCTATGCTGATGCGATTTATGCCTGCCTCCCTTAACTGTTCAAACGCCGATCTTAATGCCGTGGCGGGATTACACTCAATTGTAATCTCGGCATCACCGTCAATACGTACTGCGTGGCGTACAGCGCCGAGAATGTCCGCTATCTCCCGCGGAGACAGCAGCGTTGGAGTGCCGCCGCCGAAGTATACCGTATCGGCAACGTAGTCCGTAAGCTGTTTACGGTAAGATGCTATATGTGCCTTGAGTTGGCTGATATACGCTTCCCTTTCACCCTCCCGCGGCGGATGGGAACAAAAATCGCAATAAAGACATTTTGACTTACAAAAAGGTATGTGAATGTAAATTCCAATGTTTTTCATAAAATACCCTGAATTCAAGTATCGGGAAGCTCGGCACCGCGGGCTTCCCGAAAAAATATGACATTAATCGTCGTCACTGAGCTTGAGCACCGCCATAAACGCCTCGGGCGAAACTTGAACGGAACCTAACTGACGCATTTTCTTTTTACCTTCCTTCTGCTTCTCCAGCAGCTTCTTCTTACGTGTAATATCACCGCCGTAGCACTTGGCAAGCACGTCCTTACGCATTGCCTTAACCGTCTCACGGGCGATTATCTTACCGCCGATAGCCGCTTGGATAGGCACCTCGAACAGCTGACGCGGAATGTTATCCTTGAGCTTTTCGGCAATTCTGCGGGCACGTGGGTATGCCTTGTCCTCGTGGACGATAAACGACAGCGCGTCCACCTGGTCACCGTTAAGCAAGAAGTCTAACTTTACAAGCTTGCTCTGCTCGTAACCCTTCAGCTCGTAGTCAAGCGACGCATAACCGCGTGAACGGCTCTTGAGCGCGTCAAAGAAATCGTAAATTATTTCGTTAAGCGGCAGATCGTAGTGCAGCTCCACACGCACTGTGTCAAGATATTTCATATCTATAAACGTGCCGCGTCTGTCCTGACAAAGATCCATCAGACCGCCAACGTATTCGGTGGGGGTGATGATATTCGCCTTGACCATAGGCTCGTAAGCCGCCTCAATTTCGTCTGCCGTGGGGAAGTTGGAGGGGTTATCAATTCTGACTACCTCGCCGCCACGGCGTTTTACTTCGTAAATAACGCTGGGCGCGGTGGTGATAAGGTCGAGATTGAACTCACGCTCAAGTCGCTCCTCGATGATCTCCATATGAAGCAATCCCAAAAATCCGCAACGGAAACCAAAGCCCAGTGCAATTGACGTCTCAGGCTCGAACACAAGCGCCGCATCATTCAGCTTCAATTTATCAAGGGCGTCGCGCAGATCCTCGTATTTTGCGCCATCTGCCGGATAAATACCTGCGTAAACCATGGGAAGCGCGGATTTAAAGCCGGGAAGTGCCGTATCGGCAGGATCGGATGCCAGCGTTACCGTGTCACCTACGCGGGTATCTCCCACGCTCTTGATGGACGCCGTAATATATCCAACGTCTCCCGCGCGAAGCGTAGCACCTTTTTTGAGTCCAAACGCCTCCATCGTTCCTACGTCAACAACATCAAATTCCTTGCCGTTGGACATAAGGCGTATTCTGTCGCCTGCGTTGAGACTGCCCTGCATAATTCGAACGTAAACGACCACACCCAGATAGCTGTCGTAATACGAGTCGAATATAAGCGCCTTAAGCGGACCGTCCTCGTCACCCACAGGCGCGGGGATATCGGTTATGATTCGCTCCAGTACCTGATCGATGTTGAGACCCACCTTTGCGGAGACTGCGGGACAGTCCTCGGCAGGTACGCCGATTATATCCTCTATCTCGGTTCTTACACCCTCAATGTTTGCAGAGGGTAGGTCTATTTTATTGATAACAGGCAATATTTCAAGCCCCGCGTCAACTGCCAGATAGGCATTTGCCAGCGTCTGCGCCTCAATTCCCTGCGTGGCGTCAACTACCAACAGCGCGCCCTCGCAGGCGTTAAGCGAGCGGGAAACCTCGTAGTTAAAGTCAACGTGACCGGGGGTGTCTATCAGATTAAGTACGTAATCCTCACCGTCCGATGCGGTGTAATTCAGTCTGACCGCCCGCGCCTTGATGGTGATACCGCGCTCACGCTCGATATCCATATTGTCAAGCAGCTGCTCCTCCATGTCGCGCTTTGCGACGGCTGACGTAGCCTCAAGCAGACGGTCGGCAAGTGTTGACTTACCGTGATCTATATGTGCGATTATCGAAAAGTTACGAATATGCTCTTGTCTTGGTGTCCTTTCCATTTGACCTCCACAGCGGCACTGCCGCATTTTATACATTACCTATAATTATATACTAAAAACGTCCGCAACACAACAGTTTTTTGCAATTTTTATTTTAAAAACGCAAAATGGGGGCGGTATTCCGCCCCCGAAGCGTCAATGCTTCAACATATTGCGTCTATCAGCAGCGATTGCAGCCGCAGCCGTTACCACAGCCGTTTCCGCAGCAGTGCAGAAGCAGGACAGCGATTATGATGATCCAAACAACATTATTATCATCGAAAAGATTGCAAAGACAGTTCATGGTATTACCTCCACTTGTTTTTAGGAGTGGCTGTTGCCCTCTCCAATATCATTTTATGCCGCACATAAACGAATGTGAAGGTTTTTTTGATTTTTTTGTCGAATACGGAAAAAATAAAATCTCCGACTGCTATCGGAGATTTTATATGTTTATTTCTTAACGTAATGCTTAGCCAGGCCGCCCTCGCTTGTCTCCCTGTACTGACTGCGAAGATGTATACCCGTTTCGTACATAGTCTTTACAACCGTGTCAAAGGATATTTTACTCATAGCGGTAAGGAAATTCGCAAGGCTGAGCGCGTTTATCGCACGCATAGCCGCAACAGCGTTACGCTCAATGCAAGGTATCTGAACAAGCCCGTCTATCGGATCGCAGGTGAGTCCGAGATGGTGCTCCATCGCGACCTCCGCGGCATATTCTATTTGCTCAATACCCATACCAAACAGCTCCGCAAGCGCCGCGGCAGCCATAGAGCAGGCGCTTCCGATCTCCGCCTGACAGCCACATTCAGCGCCGCTGATAGATGCGTTGGTCTTGATAATATTGCCGATAAGACCACCCGTTGCCAGCGCGCGAACTATCTGATCATCCGAAAAGCCCTTTTGCTCCTGCATATATTTAAGCACCGACGGAACAACTCCGCAAGCGCCGCAGGTAGGTGCGGTGACTATCTCACCACCGCAGGCGTTTTCCTCACCAACGGCAAATGCATACGCGCACACCAATCGGTTCTCTCTTGTCTGCGCCGACTCGTCTATATGCCGCTGATTGTACAAATAATGCGCCTTGCGCATAATATGCAATCCGCCACCCAATTCGCCCGTGGTGCGCAGTCCGCGGTCTATGCACTGCTTCATTATCAGCCACATATCCGAAAGATACTGCCAAATACCGCTTCCCTCCACCATCTCGACGTATTCGGGCAAGCGCATATTATGCTGTATGCAATAGTCGGCTATATCTGCAAAAGTGGAGTGGGGATATACAGACTTTGTTTCCAGCGACCCCTGCCCCTCAAACAAAATGCTGCCGCCGCCGACGCTGAACACACGGCACTCCGCGATCTTTACACCGTTGCGGTAAGCGAAAAACTCGGCGGTATTGGGGTGAACAGGCGTAGGAGATACTTTGTCAAATACCACCTCACACTTTATTGGATCAAACGCCTCGCAAATGACAGCGTCTGTCATATGCCCCTTGCCGGTCAAAGCAAGGGAGCCGTATAATATAACTTTATACTCGTCGGCATCGGGGTGCTCACGGCGGAACTGTACCGCCGCCTTGAACGGACCCATGGTGTGTGAGCTGGAGGGCCCTCTTCCGGATTTATATAATTCTCTGATACTTTCCATACGATATTTTAGCTTTATTCCAGATAGAGACTGTCACAATGCAGAAACGCGTGGGCACTGAGCATGGAATCGGTAGGAATTACTCGCTGTGCGCCGCATTTCGTACAACTTACCTTTATGGCGTCATCCAAAACTTCGACATCAAATTCGCCGTCATCGTCCTCACAATTACAGTGTATCTTGCCCTCAGCGTCAAGGTCTTGTATGACAAACATAATTATATCGAATATCTGCGGATCGGTCAACATTCTCTCTTCGTTCTGCCTTATGGCGGAAAAATCTCCGACGCCGTTTTGCTCTAAAATATCGAGCAACTCAAGCTCGGTGCGCGCAAGCTCTGCTTTGACCACATTAGTCTCACCTATAAAGCAGATATTTACGTCCGAATAAGGGCACGGCAACACAAACAGATCCTTTCCAAAAAAGAGCGTGGAGCTGAGTGTAAAATTATGAGGCGTGGGACAAAGTATACACGGAACGCTGAGCCGCACTTTGGAGTCCTTTGAATACACCATAGTCATCTCACTGTGACCGCAGTCGCATTTCAGCTTTATCATATCAGCCGACAGCGCAAAAAGTCCAACCGCACTGAGCACGCCCGCGCCGCAGTGAGGGCAGCGGTATGCTACTGTTGTCTGCTTTCGATCAAGAACCATATCGGAAAAATATCCTTTCTTTGTTTGGGCACTGCTATCAGTATATGTGCCGCCAGGGGGTTTGGTAATCAAAAATACTTGAAAGCGGCATGAAAAAGCTCATGCCGCTTGTTTTAAATTTTATGCGTTAACCTTGTCTGTTGCTTTTTCGTCAACAGTAACAGCATACTTCTCTGCTGCCTGCTCGTACCATGCTTCCAGTTCCTCGTTAGCAATTGCATTCTTTGCGACTGCCTTCCAAGCGGGAGTGTCGGGGTTTTCGCCCATGTAATACATCAGGTGATAACCGTACTGTGTCTTTACAATGTCAACGTCACCCTCTTTGCGTGCCTCGTCGAACATCCAGTCCTCAAACTCTGCAACCATCTGACCGGGGAATACGTCCTCGTAGAATACGCCGCTGTCCTCGGTATACTCATTTGCGAGTGCCTCGAAAGCTTCCTTGGTCATCGCGCCTGCCTTGAACTGAGCCATGATCTCCTGAGCCTTAGCCTCGGTAGCGGTATCCTTCTCATAAGTTGCGTTGGTGAACAGGATATGACCTACATTTCTGGTCAGAGTGTCGTCACGCTTCATGGGCTCAACCATCATATAAGCGGTAGCGGTGTAGCCTGCGTTCTCATCGTCGGTGTTTTCAGCGGTATCATCATTTTCGGTAACAATGGTATCGCCAACCTTTCTGTCATCGGAAGACGCCCACAAACCTGCAGTATCACCCTCTGCGTCGGTCCAAGCATAACCCTCATATACCATGCTGTTAAGCTCAGTAGTAAGCTCATCGGTAAGATCGCTTGTAATTTCGGAGAACATTACCTCAACAGTATCCTCGGAGGTAGTCTCTTCTGCCTCCTTGCCCTCAAGAGCATTTGCAATGCAAGCATCGATTATCTGCTGACGGCGAGTCGCCAGATCTGCCTCGTTGGGAAGAAGATCTACGGTGAGATCCTCTGCGGCATCCTTATAAAGAGCATCAAACTCTTCGCCCGCAACGTACTTCAGCACATACTGCTTGAACTCGTCAGCAGTCTTGCAAGCAGCAAGCTCGTCTGCCAGCTTCTTCATCTCTGCCTTGTCAGCGGTATATGTTGCGTCATCCTTATCGCCCTTGGGAGTCAAGAAATCATGGCTCAGAAGAGTTGCGGTAAGGAACTCGCCGGTGTTTTCATTGTAATATGTGTCGATATCGCCGTCGGTAATAGCGGAGGTAACCTCATCGGTCAGTGCCTCGGAGCACTTTGCAGCAAGCTGAGACAGCTCAAGAGCCTCACGAACGTCAGATTTCTTAACACCTGTGCCGTACAGTGCGGAGATATAGCTTGCAGTGGAGTAGCCGTACTCTGCGGCTGCCTCATCAAGTGCCTCAAGTGCTGCGTCGATGTCAGCCTGATCCTTGTCATCCAGCTGGATTCCGCGAACCTTTGCCTCTTCGCAATAAACCAGCATATTCTCTACCTGCTCAATAGTGGGCTCCATGAAATATTCGAACCAGGTCTGACCACTCTCTTCAGCGCCCATAGCGGTCTGAGTCTTGAGCGACAGACCGGTATCAAGACCCATGTACTGGATAATAGAGCCGTACTGATTCAGGAAGGTGTTGTAGGTCTGATAGAAATAGTAGGACAGCATAGGCCCTGTAACAGTATAGTTCTCGCTCTGTACAGCCTTAGCGGAACGGAGAGCAAATCCGCTCTCTGTAACTACGCTGATAGCAACCACTGATATCAGCAGTGCCAGAACAAGCACGATAACTAACGTGCTAACCCACGCGGGAGCACTCTTCTTTTGCTTTTTAGCGGTAAATACGCTCTGGCTGTTAGCAACTTCATTTGCCTTAGCCATTCTTACTCTGTTGCCTTTTCCCATGACAATAAATTTCCTTTTGTTGATTTAATTTGGTATAGTGCGCTTTTAGCCACTATATGATAAACATTAATATTATACAATATATCCTTGATAGTAATATGAACATATTATGAACGAAATCTAAACTTTTTGCACATTTTCGCTATATTATGAACTTTTTTTATCAAACATACATAATTATGGGCAAGACCATAGGCTTGCGCCGTGTCTTGGACATGAGGAATTTGGACACATCGTCGCGGACTCGGTTTTTAAGCTGGACCTTATCCACCTTACCGCGGCCGTATATTCCTTCATAAAGAGAGCTGATGGCCACCTCTCTCACCTCGTCCATAAGCTCCTCGGACTCACGAACGTAAACAAATCCGCGTGACACCACCTCAGGGCCCGAAACAAGTATCTTGTCTGAAAGGTCCACCGACGCCACAACCACCACAAGACCGTCCTCAGCCAGATGCTTTCTGTCGCGCAGCACGATATTGCCGATGTCACCTACACTATAGCCGTCAACAAGCACGTTACCCGCCTGAACGGTCTCCGCCCAGCGTGCGCCCTTGCGGTCGATCTCCAATACCTTACCGATCTCGGAAATGAAAATATTGTTGCTTTCCATTCCAAGCGAGAGCGCAATATCGCGGTTTGCCGACATATGACGGTACTCGCCGTGTATAGGCATAAAAAATTTTGGCTTTGTCAATGCCTGCATGAGCTTGAGTTCCTCCTGACAGGCGTGTCCCGAAACATGAACCTCCATAGAGCTGTCGTGCAGCACGTGCACTCCCCTACGGCTCAGCTCATTAATAACACGGCTTACCGTTTTTTCATTTCCGGGAATGGCGCTGGAGGACAGCACCACAAGGTCGTTATATCCCAGCGTGACCTGACTGTGATCCGAATATGCCATTCTGTAAAGCGCTGACATAGGCTCGCCCTGACTGCCTGTTGTGATCAGTGTCAGCTGCTCGGGCTTAAAGCGCTTGATGTCGTTGATATCCACAAGCACACCCGAGGGAATATTCATATATCCCAGCTCTGCTGCCGCGTTGACGATATTTATCATACTGCGTCCCGTCACCGCCACGCGCCGTCCGTGACGGGCGCTGATATCTATTATCTGCTGAACGCGGTGCACGTTGGACGAAAACGTCGCCACAACTATGCGCTTATCCTCGTTTGTGGAGAAAATATACTCCATGGACTGTCCCACCTTGCGCTCGGAGGGTGTATATCCGGGACGCTCCGCGTTGGTGGACTCGCACATAAGCAGCAGCACACCTTTTTTACCCAGCTCACCGAGGCGGGTAATGTTCATCATTTCACCCTCGATGGGAGTGAGGTCAAGCTTGAAGTCACCCGTATGCACTATCATGCCGCGGGGCGTGCCTATAGCCAGACAGCACGCATCGGCGATTGAGTGGTTGACGCGTATAAATTCAACCGAAAAGACGCCTGCCTTGATAGTGTCGCCCGCGCTTACCTCATTGAAGCGCACGTCCCAGGGCAAGCTGAACTCGGTCAGCTTGTTTTTAACGATGCCCAGCGTCAGGCGTGTTCCGTAAGCGGGAGGATTTATAGACCGAAGAACATACGGCAGTGCACCTATATGATCCTCGTGACCGTGAGTCAGAAATATACCGCGTATCTTGTCGCGGTTGTTTTCAAGATAGGTTATGTCGGGGATGACAAGGTCTATGCCAAGCATATCCTCATCGGGGAATCCCAAGCCGCAATCCACAACAATAATATCGTCCCCGTACTCTATGACGGTCATGTTTTTTCCTATCTCATTAAGACCGCCCAGAGGGATTATTCTGAGCTTGGTTGTATCGGTTTTTGATGCGCGAGGCTCGCTTTTTTTGCGAGTGGGCGGTTTTTTATCTGTTTTGCTCGAACGAGCAGCAGGCTCCGCCTTATCTGAACGCAGAGACTCGCTTTTGGTAGGGCGCGCAGTCTTAGGCTTTTCTATCGCATCTGCCATCTCCTGTGCCGCCGTGCCCTTTTTGACACGTGTGGCTTTGGGCTTTGGCGTTTTGTTTGTCTTGGAATAAGACTCCGCCCCCGCTTTTTCTTTTTTGGGCATTTTATTTCCTTTCTGTAATTAATGTATGTATGCGCACAAATATACGGTTAAAACGGCACAAAAGCGCACACAAAGACAGCCTCACGGCACATGCGGCAACGACCACCCGCACGGCAAACGAGGCCAAAAATAACAACGGTCACATAAATCTTAATTATTTTATCACAATAGTATATATTTGTCAATACCAAAAATATTACAGCACTATGGCAAGCACCGTCCAGATAACTCCTACTATCGCCGCACCAACAGCACAGCCCAGCAAAAAGCAGGTTCGACGGCTTATTTTATGCGCAGGCTTTGCCGCAAAACAGCTTTCCTGAATTATTCTGTTTGCCTCAAATACAAGATCGCTTTTTTTGGCACCGCACGCATCCGCCTTGACAATAAAATATGCCGTCTCAAACATATTATCGCGCTTTCCGCTGAGCACTATCATTTGCCTTGTACAACCTCTGATACCCATATTTTTTCCCTTTTCCTTTGTATGTAATAGAATATACACCACCATTATTCCCATATACAACACCTGATAATCAAATACTTATCATTCAAGATTTATGTGGATTAAGTGACAGAAAATACCATTTTTCGTCATTTTTCGGTTTTGACAAATTTCGAAAGTTTGTGAAATTCGTGTTGACTTTTAAATACTTGTTTTGAGGCGATGGTTATTTTTGTAAATTTTACCGTTGTTTTTAATATAATTAATCAATTATTGGTTATATTTTTTGTGCATATATCCAAAATCGACAGATTTATTGATTTTTCTATTGACAACCACATTTTTCCACATTATAATATTGGTATCTCAATAATACAAGGAGGTTTTAAAACCATGAAATCCACAGGAATGGTTCGCCCCATTGACGAGCTCGGACGCATAGTACTTCCCAAGGAAATACGTAAAAATTTAAATATTAACCCCAAAGATTCTGTTGAAATATTTACAGACGGTGAGCGTATCGTACTGCAGAAGTACGAGCCTGCTTGCATATTCTGCCAGAACGCAGATAAGATAGTATACTTTGAGGGCAAGCGCATCTGCACAGAATGCTTGGCAAAGCTTAAGCAGATACTTTAATAATAGAAAAACAACGACAGCATTTACACCGTCGTTGTTTTTTTGTCGTTTACTTTTATTATCTTGTCCCGTATCCATTGCACGGTAGCAACCAGCTCACCTGCCGCAAACAGCAAAATAAGTATCATAATAATATGTTCATTCTTACACGCCGACAATTGCTTTTTGGACACCTGCATCATATAGTAGAACAGCGGAAACTGCGCTGTCATCATGCCGATAATGGGCAAACGGTCGGAAACCGTTGACACCACCGCGGAGCCAAGCAAAAGTCCCAGCAAAATAGCGTACTGCTTAACACCCTTCTGCATAAAAAACGTCATTGTCTCACCCGATTCTTCGTCAACCACAGGGCCGCCGAATTTAACGTATGATGACACCATAAATATCAATATCAGAAAGCAGGCAAAGAAAGCCAAACCCTCTGTAAAGCGCTTACAATATTTCATTACTGTACTCCTTAACTTATTTATTATATTTTATCATATATTTTGTCATTTTGCAAGTCCTACTTGAAAAGACATGAAAAATATGATAAAATATGTTAAACAAACCGAAAGGATGCTCAATATGACAGCCGAAAATCTTATACTTAAAATATCGGGCGGCGCACTGGACAGCCGTTTTACAGTTCTCTACCCCGACGCCCCCATAAAATTCATCCAAAAACGCTACACCGATGCCATACGCGCCTTTTGCGACATTTACGGTGATGCAGGCGAGATCAGCCTGTTTTCGGTTCCCGGCAGAAGTGAATTGTCAGGCAACCACACCGATCACAACCACGGTTGCGTCATCGCAGGCTCAATTGACCTTGATATTATCGCCGTCGCGCGCCCTCGCGAGGACGGCATCATAAAGCTCAAAAGCGAAGGCTTCCCGGAGGACGTAGTCAGCATTTCCGATTTTTCCTCCCCCAACCCTGACCGTTTCGGTCGCTCCGACGCGCTGATCGCGGGCGTTTGCGCCGGCTTTAGTGCCGCAGGCTACGCCGTCGGCGGTTTTGACGCCTACACCACCTCCAACGTGCTCAAAGGCTCGGGACTTTCCTCCTCCGCCGCATTCGAGGACATGGTGGGCAATATTCTCAACCATATGTATAACGACGGCCGCGTCAGCTACATAGAAATATCCAAGATCTCGCAGTTTTCCGAAAACAAATTCTTCGGCAAGCCCTGCGGACTTATGGACCAGGTCGCCTGCGCCGTAGGCGGCATCGTCGCTATCGACTTCGCGGATCCCACAGCCCCCGTGGTCAACAAGGTAGACTTCGATATCACTGCCGCAGGCTATTGCCTGTGCATCGTGGACACGGGCGGAAACCACGCCGACCTGACAGCCGACTACGCCGCAGTTCCCGCCGAAATGAAGGCGGTAGCGGCACACTTCGGCAAGTCCTGCCTGCGCGAGGTTGACGAGAATGAATTCATCGCGGCTATCCCTGCCCTGCGCGAAAAATGCGGCGACCGCGCCATTTTGCGCGCTCTGCACTTCTTTGAGGAAAACCGCCGCGTGGCATATCAGCGTGAAGCACTGGAGCGCGGCGCGCTTGACGAATACCTTGATACCGTCGTAGCATCGGGCCGCTCCTCCTTCTGCTACCTGCAAAATGTCTACACCACGGCAAACGTGGCTGAGCAGGGTCTGTCGCTGGCACTGTGCCTGACCGAAAAATATCTGTCGGGTATAAATAAAAAGTCCGCCTTCCGCGTACACGGCGGCGGCTTCGCGGGCACTATACAGGCATACGTCCCCGCCGAGAACGTTGACGGCTTCAAAGCACTCATGGATTCCACTTTCGGTGACGGCGCCTGCGCCGTCCTGCATATCCGCCCCGAGGGCGCGATAAAGCTGATATAACCGGCTCAAAATCTTAATAAAATTCGACCAGGCGCTCCGAAGAGCGCCTGATTTTTTGCTTTAGGGTTAGTTTTTGTAGTTGTAGTGTTTAGTGGCGTATTGAAGTGGGTTATTGTATGAACCGATGCTGATTTGTTTCCACTGTTCTTCGGTGCCGGTGTAATATACGTTTTTGAGATTGTTACAATATAAGAACGCATAGTCTCCAATGCTCGTCACACTGTTGCCGATGGTTACGCTCGTAAGGCTTGTGCAATTGTTGAACGCCCATTCGCCAATGCTCATCACACTGTTGCCGATGGTTACGCTCGTAAGGCTTGTGCAATGGGGGGACGCGTCGTTACCAATGCTCGTCACGCTGTCGGGAATAGTTACGCTCGTAAGGCTTGTGCAATGAGAGAACGCATAGTCGCCAATGCTCGTCACGCTGTCGGGGATGGTTACGCTCGTAAGACTTGTGCAATTGTAGAACGCATGGTTGCCAATGCTTTCGCACACGCTGCCCCGCGCAAATTCAACGCTTATTATCTTAGGTGCATGTGATAATAAATTCGCAGGTATCTTTTTGACATTCGCACCTATAATTACCTTTATACCACCACTTGAATATCCGGCGCTAGAAAAGACATGATTGCGTGATGACAGATCCGCACATTCGGTTGCATTATAATATATTTCGGTAATGTTTGAGCAATTATAGAACGCATATTCACCAATACTCGTCACACTGTCGGGTATGGTGACGCTCGTAAGATATCTAAATGCATAGAACGAATAATCGCCTACACTTGTTACGCTACTGGGAATGATTAATTCTGTAACAAGGTTATTGTTCAAGTATATATCAGCACCACAACTCATTGGTGTGCTGTATACATTCTTGA
>JAZNBA010000019.1:0-20070 GCA_045586785.1 Eubacteriales bacterium
TAATTTTCCCCACCAACCCCCCCCCTCGGAGCGTCATCCCCCGAGGCGCTTGTGTTTTTCTTGTTTTATTTATCCAGTCCGCGCTCCTTGATAACATCCAGCACGCTTTGTGCCAGCGTCTCGCAGGTCTCGGCGCTTTCCGCCTCAACCATAACGCGAACCACGGGCTCGGTTCCGCTTTTGCGCAAAAGAATTCTGCCGTCATTTCCGAGCGAATCCGAGATTTCTCTGACCTTTTCCAGCACGTCGGCGTTTTTCATTACCTTATCCTTGTCGGCAACGCGGATATTTTTTGTCACCTGCGGAAACGTGACTACAGGCTCTGCCAACTTTGACAGCTTTGTTTTTTTAGCCACCACCGCCTCCATAAGCTTGATAGACGTCAATATTCCGTCGCCCGTGGTGGCAAGCTTGCCCAGTATCACATGTCCCGACTGCTCGCCGCCCACAACGTGACCGTTCTGCACCATATTGGCGTAAATATGCTTGTCGCCCACCGCTGTCTGCTCGTAGCGTATATTCGCCTCGTCAAGGGCGCGGTAAAGTCCCATATTTGACATGACCGTTGTGACCACGGTGTTGTTTATAAGCTGCCGCTTTTGCTTGAGCAGCTTGGCGAAAATGTAAATGATGTGGTCGCCGTTGAGTTCATTTCCCTTTTCGTCTACTGCTATACAGCGGTCAGCGTCGCCATCGTAGGCAAAGCCCGCGTCAAGCCCATTTTCCACCACGAATTTTTTGAGTCCCTCAATATGCGTAGATCCTGCATCGCGGTTTATGTTGATGCCGTCGGGCTCGGCGTTGATGACGTAAGTCTTGGCGCCCAGTGCCTCAAAAACGCATCGAGCTATCATCCAGGCGCTTCCGTTGGCGCAGTCAAGTCCCACGCGGTAATTTTTGAAGGACTCCGCCGCCACCGAAATAAGATAGCCTATATAGCGATTTCTGCCTGCCGCGTAGTCGATGCTACGACCGACATTCTCGCCCGTTGCAAGCGGCAGGTCGTCATCCTCGATGCCAAGACCCGCCAGATCGCGGTCGAGATACATCTCAATTTTTTCGATGGTGTCGTCATCCATTTTGACACCGCCCGAGTCCACTAATTTTATTCCGTTGTCGTAAAAAGCGTTATGCGACGCCGAGATCATAACACCGCAGTCGAATTCCTCCAGTCTTGTCACATACGACACGCTGGGCGTTGTGGTAACATGGAGCAGATACGCGTCCGCCCCTGAAGCAGCCACACCCGCCGCGATGGCATATTCAAACATATAGCTTGAACGTCTTGTATCCTTGCCGATGACTATTCTTGCAGGTCTTTGATTTTGCTTTGTGTAATACCAGCCGAGAAAACGCCCTATGTCATAGGCGTGATTGGCGGTAAGTGTGACGTTGGCCTCACCGCGGAAGCCGTCCGTCCCGAAATACTTTCCCATACGGGCCCTCCTACAATTTAATCATACATTATATCAATGGTGATAACCTCAGGCGGATTGTTTATGCGCGGAACCTCTGCCTCTTTACGCAGACCGCGGCTGATGGCAAGATACTGTTCGCCTTTTCTGTGAATACCCGATGTGTACTTGGGAAACAGTCCCTGCCCGGGTGCCAAAAGGCCGCGACCGAAGGCGCGCCACTGCCCCCCGTGAGCGTGACCTGCCACAGTCAGAAAAATGTCCTTGCCCGCTATATACCTCGTCCAATACTCGGGATGATGGCACATAAGCAGCTTTTTGCCGTCAAGCGACGAAAACTTATCCAGCCACTCCAGATCGGGCTCGTTGCTTTTGTGCCAAAGGCCGTGAGCGCCGCCCGTAGACAAGCCGCCCAGCACAAAGTCTCCGATACGGACGAAATCATTGTCCAGCAGTACAACACCCGTTTGCTCCACACGCGCTCGGTTTGCAGGCGAGATGCTCACCTCGTGATTGCCCACCGAGTAGTATACCGGCGCGATATCCACCGACTCACGCATAAACGAAAAGCCGATATCGTTGTTCTTTGACTCCTCAATATAACGCCCCGTGACCTCACCGCTCGGCTCTGTTGCCTCACACATAGAGCCAAAAATATCACCCGGCATCAAAATAACATCCGGACGCGCTTCGCGCATAAGAGGAATTATATCGTCATAGCTTGAATTATGAAGATCAGACGCCACGGTCAGCCGCAGGCGGCGACTGCCCTCGCCTATTTTATACATTGTCATTACAGTTTTATTTTTCATACATCATCACCATTAAATAATATGCTTTAATTTTAACACAAAAAACGCCCCTTGTCAATCAAGCAAGGGGCGTCGGTTTATTTATTTGTCGCAAAATACGACAAGGCAGAATTATGCCAATGCCGCTTTAATTTTTTGCGCAAGCTCGAGAACCTTTGTATCCTGTGACGTTTCAAGTCCCAGCGCGCAGAACAGCGCACGCACGCGCACACGGTCCAACTCTGCCATTCGTGCCACGTCTGCCATATAGCACACCTTGCCCACACCGCCTACGGCTGACGGTGTGTAATCGCCATACTCATTTCGGCTGACAAGGAACTCGGCCGCGCCCTCGGCGGCACGGTAAATGTTATGGCACTTCACAGGCATCATCTGCGACTGACTCAGTGCATAAAATACGCGTTCACCCGGCATCTCACGGTCAAGCAGCAATCCGTCCTCTGTCATGACACCGGGCCTTCCACCGTCCGACATTACCGCGCTGTCAGTGCTCGCATCCTCAAAGGGTATATATTCTCCCTTGGTTCCGCTGATAAATTTGATACCGACACGGCGTATCAGTGTTCCCGACTCTATATCAAGTCGGTCCGCCGTGCCGTCGGGCAAACGGAACAGCTCATAATTTTCATCAAAATACAGTCCGCCGTCAATAATGTTGCCATCACTGTCCACGCAGCAAACGCCGCCCAGCTTAAGGCTTGAAATGCCCCGGGCGTGGTATTTTGAACCGAAAATGCGGTCAAGCTGTTGTACGCTCATGTTCTCAAGTCCCATTTCTTTCAGCTCGCACACCTGAACGCTTGATATTTGCATACTTTCGGACGCTACGGTCAGCTTCACATTTATGCACGCGCCGACGGACGGATTGCCCACAGCAGTGCCCGAAATACCCACACGCGCCGGTTCAGTTTTGCGTTCACCCAGCATCCAACCGCTGTTTTCATACTTCAGAGTATACGTACCCGACGCAAGGGCGGTACCCAGCGCACCCGCAAATGCAGCAGCGTCAATACTCACATTGGAAAGTCCCGTATTGCCCGTGTAGCTCAGCTCTGCCTCGGCATTTATTTCAAAAGGATAGCTCAGCTCCACCGTCACCACGTCACCGTCAAGGAAACGGTCGGTGTCATCCTCAACCGAACAGTCAATGCCGTAATCATCAAGATAAACAGAGTAAAGCCTGTTGCCGTCCTCACCGCACAAATACCAGTCCCCCGCATAATACTCAAAGCGGTAGCTGTGTGTACCGCGGTTGTGCACCGCCGCCGAGGACAAAAATTTATCAATATCCATAAGCTCAACCTTATCGTAATAATCGCCGTCATAGCTTACGACAAATGCTGGAGCACGTCTGTCCCAGATGCCAAGCTCAGCCTCTCCGCCGTCACGAACATCCACGATACCCGATATAGTCCGCGCACCTGCCTCACCCGATATTGCCGCATCATAGCGGGTGCCGTCGTCAAGTGACAGCGCAACGCCGCCAAAATCGCAGTCCACATCGGCACGTATATAATAGCGACCGCCCACCTGCGTTGGCAGCTTGCAATAAATGCCCGTTCTGTTTTTCTGCTCGTCACCATCAATGACCGCCGTCAGTGTGCGCAGAACCTGCATATCATCCCCTTGCGGATCATAAACCTCAAACTGCACGCTTGCGTTCTTGAGTCCGATAAAATACCATCTGTCAACATTATCGTCAAAGCCCAGCTCCACCGCGCTGTAGTCATTGACACGAACATCATAGTCCGAGTCAACGTCAATATACACCTTCTCGCCCGCGGCGGCGGTGTATTCTGACGTGGAAAACTGCCGCATTCTTTGCGGTAATATCTGAAGCGTAGCCACGCCCGACTGCGCTGAAAGCTCACCGTTGCAGGCGGTCCAGCCCTGCGTGTCAACAAATCTGCCGCAGTCCAGCTGCTGGCGTATGCTCATGCCGTCAACGTGCTTGAGCACGCCTGCGCGCAACGGTCGTTCCGTATTTCCGTCAGCCACGCTGTGACCCGAGATTATACCTTCGTATTCGGAAAATTCCTCACTCACGAGTCCGTCAGAGAGTCCCGATGTAAGACGCGGCGCGCTTCCCTCTTGCGGCGCGTATCGCTCGTCGTGAACATGGTCGGAATCCGCCTTGTCAACAACAGCTGACATTATCTGTTCGAAAAGCGTGGGCGTCGGCTCGAGTGCGGGATCTTCCGCGGGAGAGGCTGTGTTCAGCACGTGCAAAAGTCCCTCAACGCTTATAAGCTTGCGCTCACCGCGATAGCCGCTGACCACATATCTGCAATTGCCGCACACGTTCATGACCTCGGCGGGAATATAAAACGGCTCGCCCGTATACATGACAGACACCGCCGTCCCCTGAGGCGGATAAAAGCTGATCATAACCGAAAGTCCGTCCCACTCAGAGCTCAGCACAAGCTCAACAGGCTCGATGCCGTAGCTGCCTCGCGTTCCGGCAACAAACTTGCCGGGTGTAATAATGTAATTGTCAATATTAAGTTTCATTTCACCATTCCTTATTTTATGGCGCATCTGATCATCCCGACATAATTATAACAAATGATAAAATGTGTGACTGACAGAAATGTGTCAGTAAAAAAGCTTGCGGATATGCCGCAAGCTTTTTTACTATGTAATTATCTATCCTCAAACTCCACGGGTCTGCCCAGCGCGTCTGACTCAAACGCCGCTTCCATAATGCGCATAACACGCATCATCTGCGGATGTGTGACGATCTGCGTCTCTTTTCCGTCAATAGCGGCACAGACATTGCGATAGAAATCGTGAACGTCCGACTCGGGACGGCGTATAAAGCTCTCGGTAATTGTCTTTTCGTCGCGGGGAGCCATTGTCTTTGTCAAGCCTGCAGCGGTAACTACGGGAACAACATCCTTCTCTTCCCAGTTCTTACAGCAGACAACTCTGCAATCCTCACGCCAGTCGTTGACCATAGCCGAACCGTTGGTTCCCGTCATATAGAAACGCGGCATGGAAATAAAGTTACTGGTTCCGACCTCGATAAGCGCGGTGGGACCATCCTCAAAATACAGCTCCAGACGGAAGCCATCGTCAACCTCGTAGTTGGTTATGTGATTGCAACGGCAATATATGGACTTGATCTTTTTGTCGTAAACAATACCCAGCATCTGGTCGATAAGGTGCACGCCCCAGTCAAGTATCATTCCG
This sequence comes from Eubacteriales bacterium, assembly GCA_045586785.1. GTDB lineage: Bacteria > Bacillota > Clostridia > Oscillospirales > CAG-272 > UMGS1002. Next base: position 5,420 of record JAZNBA010000019.1, read on the forward strand.
CCGCCGTGCTCCTTCTGACCTCTCCAGTCACCCGGAATACCGCGCGAGCCGTGAATACGTGACTCAACTGCCGTCACTTCACCCAGCTCACCCGACGCATACGCCTGCTTCATCATAAGATAGTCACAGTCCCAACGGCGATTCTGGTGAACGGTAAACAGTTTACCGTATTTTTTCGATGCCTCTATCATATCCGCAAGGTCGGAGCTGCTCATTGTAACGGGCTTTTCCGAAATGACGTTTTTACCCGCCGCCATAGCCTTGATGGCAAGAGGCTTGTGCAATTCATTGGGAGTCGCAATGGTAACAAGCTCAATAGTTTCGTCAGAGAGCAGCTGCTCTAAGGATTCATATGCATGTATACCGTTTTGCTCTGCAAGTTCGCAACGCTCCGGCTTTATATCGTAAATGCCCGCAAGCTCAATAACATCGCTCTGCAAAAGATAGCGTGTATGCCATCCGCCCATTCCGCCGTAACCGATAACGGCAGCTCTTTTTTTATTGCTCATAATAACGTCCTGCCTTTCAAGGTTGTATCTTTAAGAATATTATATGACAATATTTGTCCGATTGCAAGACACAAATAGGTGAAAATAAGACAAAAAATGCTATTATAAATCATTATTATAATATTGTATATGTCGGAACTATCGCCTTTATGTGATCTCTTATATCGTCGGATTGGCTCAATGCGGCATCGTGCAATCGGTCAAGTGAGGTAAAAAATTCCTGATCGTCAAACTCAAGAGGTTTGCCGATATGTATGAGACGGTTTGCTGTGGAGGTCAGTCCCTCCTCGCTCATAAGCAGCTCTTCATAAAGCTTCTCGCCCTGCCGAAGTCCCGTAAATTCTATCATTATATCTTTGTACGGCTCGTATCCGCACAGCCTTATCAGCCTTTCCGCCAGCGTCACTATTTTGACCGGCTCACCCATATCCAGCACGAATATCTCACCGCCCTGCGCGTGAACACCTGCCTCCAGCACCAGCGCCACCGCCTCGGATATAGTCATAAAATACCTACTGACCTCGGGATGTGTCACGCGCACGGGACCGCCCTCGGCAATCTGCTGTCTGAAAAGCGGAACTACACTTCCGTTTGAAGCCAGAACATTACCGAATCTCACCGCCGCGAATTCTGTTTTCGATTCGCGGGCATAGCTTTGAATTATCATCTCGCAAATGCGCTTGGTTGCGCCCATAACGCTTGTGGGGTTGACGGATTTATCGGTTGATATCATAATAAACCGACCAACACCGTGCTTGTCCGCCGCGCGAACTAAATTCAGCGTGCCGAATACGTTGTTTTTGACCGCCTCACAGGGACTTTGCTCCATAAGCGGCACGTGCTTATGCGCCGCCGCGTGATATATCACGTCGGGGAGATACTGAGAGATGACAGACTCCACCCGCGCCTCGTCGCGTATAGAACCGATAAGCGTCACCACATCAAGCTCGGGATGTGTTGACGTCAGCTCATTGTGCACGTAATACGCGCTGTTTTCATAAATTTCAAAAATGATCAGCCGCCGCACGGCGCACTCAGCTATCTGACGGCACAGCTCGCTTCCGATAGAGCCGCCGCCACCTGTGACCAGCACGGTCCTGCCTCGGAGAAAGCCCTTGACAAATTCAAGATCAAGCTTTATTTCATCACGCCCCAACAGCTGTCTTGCCGAAAGCGCGCTCATATCGCCTGCACAAAGCTTTTTTTCAGTTTCCGACATGCGCGCCTCCCACGTTTATTTTTTTGCCCAATTGGCATCGTAATTGTTTTCAAAATATTCAACCAGATCGCCGATAACGCCCTCGGTGTTTTCGCACAGACACAGATCGCATATGGCTTTTATATCGTCAGTCGCATTTGCGGGACACACCGCAATATCCGCCGCCAGCAAAACATCACGGTCGTTTTCGTAGTCGCCCACAGCGCATACCGTCAATTCTCTGCCCTCATGAGCGTAAAGCTCACGGTAGTTCTCGATCATAGATGCCTTGGTTCTGTCGGTGCGGTGCAGCTCAAACAAATGCTTACCCGATTTATCTCCAGCCAGACGTCCGCGGAACTGCGCCTCGCAATCGGGTCTTATCTCGGCGATCCTTTCCTCCGAGCCTATCATAACCAGCTTGTACCAATTATCCCCCGTCCATTCCGCCTCAGGAGTCAGTATGATGCTGTCGGGTGCCACACGGCGCAGATTTCTGATAGCGACCTCGTCGCCCGGATCGGTCATAAAGCCGTCAGTGGTAGAAATGCGCAGACCGAGATCGGGATAATTTTGGCGCACATAATGTGCCGCTTCAAGGCCAACTTCCACGTCAAGCAGATATCGGACTATATCCCGACGCTGTTCTGCGTCGCAAAGGCAGGCACCGTTGCCAAGACTCATAGGCGCGTTGACGATATCCTCGGGATGCGGCACGGCAGTATAAAGATTGCTATGCGTTCTGCCCGTTGAAAACGTGAAAAGTCCGCCCTGCGCCTGAAAACGCTTGACAGCTTCAAGATTGCGCGACACAAGTGACGCGCCCTTACCGAAAAACGTTCCGTCAAGATCGGAAAGTATCAGCAAATTATAAAATTTATCAGACATTATAATTCTCTTTTCCTGAGTACGTTCAGCAAAGCTTCAAAATTCTCGGGGCGCGGTACGCTGAAATGCATACGCTCACCTGTGCGCGGATGCGTCAGGCTAAGCTCACCCGCAAAAAGACACTGACCGCAGATCAAGTCCTTATGCTGTGCCTCGAATTTTGTTCTTCCGCCGCCGTATGTTGTGTCACCCATAAGCGGATGACCGATCGATGACATATGCACTCTTATCTGGTGCGTCCTGCCCGTTTCAAGCTGACAGCGCACAAGACAAAAGCCCTCATATCTCTCAAGCACGCTCCAGTGCGTCACCGCCTCGCGGGACGGCTTGGAGGGATCGCGTATGACCGCCATTTTTTTGCGGTCACGCAGGTCTCTGCCCAGCGGCGCGTTGACAGTACCACTATCCTCCCGCATACCGCCGATAACTATCGCCGAGTAAATGCGGCTGACCTCATGACGCTTGAGCTGATCCGACAGCGAGATATGCGCGGCGTCGTTTTTAGCGACGACAAGCAGTCCCGCCGTGTCCTTGTCTATGCGGTGTACGATGCCCGGACGGCTGACGCCGCCAATGCCCGACAGCGAGTCGCCGCAATGGTAAAGCAGTGCGTTCACCAGCGTGCCGTCCTCATTGCCCGCGGCGGGGTGGACCACCATGCCCTCGGGCTTGTTGATGACAATAATATCCTCGTCCTCATAAACGATGTCCAGCGGAATATCCTGGGGCACCGCCTCCGCGGGTATGGGATCAGGCAGTATTACCTCGACCTCGTCGCCCTCTCGCACGGCGTAGTTTTTTTTGACGGTCTTGCCGTTGACGGTTATATCGCCCTGCTCGCACAGTCTTACTGCCGCCGAGCGCGATATGCTGTCGTCCCGGGACGCAACGAATGCATCAAGCCGCATACCCGCCTGCTCGTCCGTCACAACGAAAATATTTTTATTCATTGCTCTTATCTTGGTCTGACGGCGCGCTGTCCTCACTTACGGTGGACGCAACAGCCGCCTGTGCCTTTTTAGCTTTTTCTGACTTTATCTCCTTAACGGTTTCCATCACCAGATAAAGCATGAGCATACCCGCACCGACGCACACAAAAGCGTCCGCGACGTTAAACACCCACATCCAGATCTTGGGGAAAGCGCAGAAATCGATAAAATCCACAACATATGAAAGCAGTGCTCTGTCTATCATATTACCGATGCCGCCGCCGATTATAAACGACATAGACATACGCGCAAGCGTACCGCCGGGCTTGTACTTGAACAAATAAAATCCCAGCGCAGCCAGAGCCAGCGTTGACACAACGATAAACACCCATCTGTGATCGGACAGCATACCAAACGCCGCACCGCGATTTTCAACGTAAGTAAAGCGCAGCACGCCCTTGATAATATCAAAACCGCCCTCGGGCAGATAAGTAACGATAAGCCATTTTGAGAGCTGATCCAATATGACCGCCCCCGCTATGACAAATACCCAAATTAACATTTTAACCCTTTCACGCCAAACGGGGGAATTTAAAATTCCCCCTTAGCTTGATAAATTATTCTCCGATAATAGCGAGACAACGAGAGCAGATAAATCCGTCCTCTGTCTGCTTACCCTCGGTGGAGTAAGACCAGCAACGGTCGCACTTGTGTCCGTCAGCAGGCTCAACAACAACTGCGATGCCTGTCTGTGTCTCGGTGAACGCGCCCGCGGGAGCATCGCCATTGATAACGTATGCCGCAGAGGTAATGTAGGTCTCGGCAAGCTTGTCGGCAAACGCGCTCAGTGCCGCGTAAGCCTCGTCATCGTTTGTATAAACGGTAACCTTTGCGTCAAGCGACTTACCTATCATCTTGTTGGCACGGGCAAGCTCAAGTGCCTTCATAACGTCATCTCTGTACTCAAACAGCTTATCCCACTTTGCGCACAGAGCCTCGGTCTCGCCCGCCAGCTCCTCGCTGTACTTGGGCATATCGTTGAGGAATACGCTCTCGCACTTGTCGTCGGACGCGTGAGGCATAGCCTTCCAGATCTCCTCCGCAGTAAAGGAGATAATGGGAGAGAGCAGTCTTGTGATGACCTGAAGAACGCCGTAAAGCGCACTCTGACCGCTTCTTCTTGCCGCGCTGTCTGCCTTCTCGACGTACAGACGGTCCTTGGTTATATCAATGTAAAGCTTGGAAAGCTCGATTGTGCAGAACTTGTTGATAGCGTGGTAAACTATGTGGAACTCGTACTCGTCATATGCCTCAAGGCACTGCTTGACCAGCTTGTTGGTCTCGGCAATTATCCACTGATCTATCTCAAGCATATCGTCAAATGCAACGATATCGGTGTCGGGGTTGAAGTCACCCAGATTTGCCATCATGATACGCGCGGTATTTCTGATCTTTCTGTAAACCTCGGACAGCTGCTTGAATATGTTCTCGGAGCAACGGACGTCAGCGTGGTAATCGGAGGAAGCCGCCCACAGACGAACAAGCTCAGCGCCGTACTTCTTAACGATATCGTCGGGGCTGATGGAGTTACCGAGAGATTTATGCATTGCCTTGCCCTCGCCGTCAACGACCCAGCCGTGAGTCAGCACGGCCTTGAAGGGTGCGCCGACCTTACCGCTTGCGCCTACAGCGGTCAAAAGAGATGCCTGGAACCAGCCTCTGTACTGGTCGCCGCCCTCAAGATAAATGTCGGAGGGCCAGCTTTCTTCGGGTCTGCACTGCAGAACCGCGTAGTGAGAAGAGCCCGAGTCGAACCAACCGTCAAGGGTGTTGGTCTCCTTGGTAAAGCCGTGAGCCTTACCGCAGTGAGGACAAACAAAGCCCTCGGGCAGAATATCAGCGGCGTCCAGATCGAACCAAGCATTAGATCCGGACTTACCGAACAACTCGGAAACTGCCTTTATTGTATCGTCGTTGCAGATGGGCTTTTTGCACTCGTCGCAATAGAATACGGGAATGGGAAGGCCCCAGTGACGCTGACGGGAGATACACCAATCGGCTCTCTCTCGTATCATCTGAACCATTCTCTCCTCGCCCCATGCGGGAAGCCACTTAACGTCCTTGCAGGACTCAACAGCCTCGTCCTTGAAAGCGTCAACCGAGCAGAACCACTGAGGTGTTGCGCGGAAGATGATAGGAGATTTACATCTCCAGCAGTGAGGATACTCGTGCTCGATCTCCTCAGATGCCAGCAGTGCGCCGGTCTCCTTCATGTCGGCAAGAATAGCGTCGTTGGATGCGGCGTAGTACATGCCCGCAAACTTTCCTGCGTCCTCGGTCTGATAGCCGCGGTCGTCAACGGGAACGATAATATCGATATTGTAGCGGCGGCAGGTCTGATAGTCGTCAGCACCGAAGCCGGGCGCGGTGTGAACGCAACCCGTACCGCTTTCCATGGTAACGTAATCAGCATTGACTACGATACTCTGTCTGTCAAGGAAAGGATGCTGTGCGGTCATGAATTCAAACTCGGAGCCCTTGAGAGTAGCAACTGTCTCGAAGCTCTCGATGCCCGCAGCCTTCATGGTCTTCTCTGCAAGGGCGGACGCAAGAACGTAGGTCTCGCCGTTGTCTGCCTTTACCAGCGCGTATTCCTCAACGGGGTTGAGAGCGATTGCAAGATTACCGGGAAGTGTCCAGGTGGTTGTTGTCCAGATAACGAAATATGTGTTGTCAAGATCGCAAAGAGCAGCTAACTTGCCCTTGTCATCGGTGACCTTGAACTTTACGTAAATAGAGGTACACTTGTCGGTCTGATACTCGATCTCAGCCTCAGCCAGCGCGGTCTCATCCTTGGGGCACCAATAAACAGGCTTCAGACCCTTATAGATGTAACCCTTCTTGAACATCTCGCCGAACACGCGCACTTCAGCCGCCTCGAAGTCGGGAGACATGGTGAGATAAGGATGCTCCCAATCCGCAACAAGACCAAGTCTCTTGAACTGGTCAGCCTGCTTGTCAACAAAGCCCTGTGCAAAGGCTTCGCAAGCGGAGCGGAACTCGGAGATGGACATTTTCTTTCTGTCCAGCTTGTTCTTTTTGATAATAGCCGACTCAATGGGCATACCGTGGTTGTCCCAGCCGGGAATGTACGAGATCTTGTATCCCGACATTGCTTTATACTTGTTGATAAAGTCCTTAAGTATTTTGTTGAGCGCGTGACCCATGTGAATGTTTCCGTTGGAAAAAGGAGGGCCATCATGGAATGTGAATTTTTCACCATCGGCCCGAACGTCGACCATCTTGGTATAGAGGTCTATATCGTTCCAGTATTTGATGGTCTCGGGCTCTCTCTGCGGCAGATTTGCGCGCATGGAAAAACTTGTCTGCGGCAGATTAAGTGTACTTGTGTAATCCTTTGCCATAGCTGTGTTGAAACTCCTGTATTTATAATTGATTTTTTATTTACATCATAAACGCACTGACTACGCTTATCAGTATCAGTGTCACAAAAAAAGGAAGGTCAATGGGAAGATCCGAACCCCATCCGAACTTGTCGAATATAAACCTGATCGGTAAAATAAATGGCTCGGTAATAATGCGGAGAAACCTTTCAAGCACGCTGTCCTCTCCCCCGGGAAACCAGGAAAGCACCGCACGCACGAACATTGCCACCTCCAGCACATATAAGAAGTAACGTATAAAAATTAATATAAAATATGCAAATCCAGGCAACTATCTGTCCTCCGAATCATTTAAAGGTGAAATCGGAAAGACCGTGATCGTCTTCCTGTTCGCCACTGTCATTTACGGCAACCGAGCAAGGCGCTACAACAAACGTGGTCTGAGATGCCATCTGAAGATCGCCGCCGATAACGTAAACCGCTCCAAGTAAGAAGTCAATAAGCCGTCTTGCGTTTTCACGGTTAAGATCCTCAATATTCATGACCACGGTACAGCCGTTCGCCACATAATCGGCGATCTCAGGACCGTCATCGTATCCCTTGGGACGCATTACGCGCAGGGATACATCCTTGCCGTTCTCACTCTTTATCGGAGCCGCGCTGTCTCCTTGCACGGTGGGAACGTCCTCGATCAGCTCGCCGGAATCCTGATCCGCGGAAAAATTATTTTTATACCCTGAATCATAGAGCTCGTCGTCATCCTTAAGCAGTTTCTTAAAGAAATTCATTATTGCCCCCTATATATTTTAATAATTACTCAGCAAAAAGCGCGCGTCCAACTCTGACGCAGGTTGAACCGCAACGGACAGCCGCTTCCATACTGCCCGACATACCCATGGAAATAATAGGCTTCTCTATATTATAAATCTTTTTGTTACAAATATCAATAATTAATTCATATGTTTCACTAAAATATTTTTCATATTCGGCATCCGACTCGCATCTGGGTGCCATGGTCATAAATCCGCGCAGTCTGAGGTTGGGCATTTCTGCAATTTTTGCGCACAATCCCTCAACATTCTCGGGCAAAATTCCCGTTTTGTTTTCTTCCCTGCCGCAGTTTATTTCAACCAGCACGTCCATGGTCTTGCCTATCTTTGCGCACTGACGCTGTATCTCTGCCGCCAGCTTCTCGCTGTCCACCGAGTGTATCATGCACACCTTATCCACAATATATTTGACCTTGTTGGTCTGCAGACTGCCTATAAAATGCACGTTCAGCCCCTCTCGGTCAAGGGCATCCCAGCGTTCCAGCAACTGCTGGACTCTGTTCTCGCCTATATCGTTTATTCCGCAATGACGGTGTATGTAGTTGACCGCCTCGGTGTCAACATACTTTACCGCCGCAAGCAGCGTTATATCGTTGCCCTCACGTCCCGCCGACACCGCCGCGTCATTTATGCGGCCGCGTATTTCAGCAACATTTTTTTCAAGATATGAATAATCCATATATCTTCACCTAATCGAATATTCTGCCCTCATAAAGCTCTCCGTCCGACACGAAGGTTATTATGCGGTCGTTAAGATTGAGAAATTCTCTGTAATTTTCCGCTGAAGCATCCCGCTCCGCCACGACTACGTAATCATCGCCGTGATAAAGTATATTGACACGTCTGAATATCACCTCGGATGATGCCAGCACGTAAACGCCGTCAAGTCCTTTTTGTGAGGTCAGTGCCACGGTGGGCACGCGGTAGCCCTGTATGGAGTTGACCAGCAGCTCTACCTCCTGAACCCGCGCGTAATCGAAGTCTTGTGGCATTTTACTGCACGAAAAAACCATGATACCGTCACCGCTCGCAGGTGCCGACAGCCTCTCAAGATACATATCAAGCACGCGTCCGTCCGACAGCGTTATCTGATAATATTTACCCTCTTCAAGCCGACCGCAAACGTCGCTTCCCGCGCTCATTGCCATAAACCACTCGTGGTCGTGCACGTATTTGCCAACGGGCACACCCTGTCCCGAATAAACAGGCTGAGCGGCAGCAAGAGCGCGAAGTCCCGCGGCATCGATGCTATCAAGTAAGTCAACGTCAAATGCGGACTCATATCCGTCGGTGCCGTAAAAGAAGTAACAGCTGCTATCACTCACAATACTCTGATACGCACTCCCGTATGAACCCGGCAGTGCGTCAAGCTGAGCTTTGAGGCTGTTAAGTTCATTCGTTATAGCACTTCCGTCACCGTCGATAAGCTCCGCCGCGTAAAGCGCCACATAAAGATCGTCCGACAAAGCATGTGCCGAGTCAAGCTCGCCGCGGCTCAGAGCCGACATAAAAGCGGAATAGGAGGACGACAGTGCCGCACGGGTGTTGTCGATACCGCCTGCGGTTTTGACGCCCAGCGTCGCGGCACGCTCAAGCAACTCTATTCTGTCCTCAAGCTCGCTTCGCCTCTCAAGATACTCCTCGGTGTTGCCCGAAGTGTAAACACGCGCCACCTCGGTCTGGGTCGCAACGCGCTGTCCGTCGGACACGTTGTACGTTGCCGCGCCTGTGTTGGTGCTGTACACCACCTGCTCGTCACGGAATATATATGCTGTAAGCCCCGATATTTCATATTCCACAGAGCGCATGGCGGCAACGGTGTTGACCACAGCCCTGTCCGCGCCGATGCTGTGGTAAAGCAAAAACGCCATAAGCACCGCGGCAAGTGCAAAAATGCCGACACGCGAGGCATTGCGGCGCACCGCGTCAATTATTTTGTTTTTTATATCAACGCGTCCGTCCTTGTTCATGCTCTTACCTATTATTTACCAATTTTTTATGTTTTCAAGCGCCGACGCTATAAGCTGCTCGGCAGTCGTGTTCTCATCACGGTCAAGCCATATTACGTCCTTGTGCGCGCCGAACCAGGTCAGCTGACGCTTGGCGTATCGACGCGTGGCGCGCTTGAGATCCTCGGTGGCTACATCAAGCGGTACGTCTCCCGAAATGTAGCCCAAAAGCTCTTTGTATCCTATCGCCTGCGCCGCTGTGCGGGAACGCTCGAACACGCCCGCGTCATAAAACCGCCTGACCTCGTCAAGCAAGCCCTGTTGCAGCATCATATCCACGCGCATATCAATGCGGCGGTAAAGCTGCTCGCGGTCGGCAAAACGAATTGCCATGACCTTTGCGTCATACCTCGGCTCTGCCTCGCGTGACTGCCTGTCAAGCTGGGTTTTTGTCACGCCCGTGGCATGGTAGACCTCCAGCGCTCGAATGACACGGCGCACGTTGTTGGGGTGTATGGTGTCGGCAGACTCGGGGTCAACAGCACGCAGCTCGGCGTGTATCGCCTCGTTGCCGATCTGCTCGGCGCGGCGCGTAAGCTCCTCACGCAGCTCGGGAGAGTCGGCAGTCTCGCAAAAGCCGCCTCGCAAAAAGCTGTCAAGATATAGTCCCGTGCCTCCGCAGAAAATAGGCAGCTTGCCGCGTGAAAGTATGTCATCCACCGCCGCCTGCGCCGCTGTGACGTAATCCGATGCGTCAAAGCTCGCGTCGGGATCGACTATGTCAATTAAATGGTGCGGCACGCCGTCACGCTCCGCCATGTCGGGCTTTGCCGTGCCGATGTCCATACCGCGGTATATCTGCATGGAGTCGCAGGAAACTATCTCGCCATCAAGTTGCTTTGCAAGAGCAATGGACAGTGCCGTTTTGCCCGAAGCGGTAGGTCCCACCACGGCAATTATTTTCGGTTTATCGGACATAGCCACCCCTCCACGCATACTTTGCCATTATAATTAATTTATTATAATACATATTAAAGAAAATGTCAATATAAAGAATAAAATAAGTCTTCTCGTGTTCCCACTCTTTTATTTCGTAGGGGTCGGCGCCTCGACGACCCGTAAGAAAGCGCGCAAACCGAAAAAAATGGTTGAAGATTTTTTCACCGCCATAATTATTATCCTCACCTTCGATTTCGGGTCGTCGAAGGCGCCGACCCCTACCGCCAAATGATAAAATTTATATTTCTACGTAAAATCGTCAAATAAAAATACGCCCCCTGCTACACAACATAAAAAACCCCGAGGCTTAGCCTCGGGGTAAAACGGTTTATTTGATTTTGTCTTCCATAATGTCCATCACAAGCAGACTGAGCTGAGATTCAACATTGCTCTTGGTCTGATGAACCGAATCCTCGTCATCGATCATACTGGCTACGTGATCAAAATAGGACAGCCATATCTGCTGAGCCTGCTGGATCTTTTTATCTCTCCGCGCTTCATCGTTTGCAAGACACTCTTTATACGACTTGGTATAAAAGTCGATCATCTGCTGATTGGTGGTCTCGCGGCATTTTACTATGTTGGCAAGAGCCTTAGCATGTTCGGTAGTCTCGGAATCCGCACCATTCAAGCGCGAAATAGCATCATAAAGATGCTGAGTGTCTTTTCTGATTTTCTCGATCTGATCGAGAAAGTACTTTGCGTTGATCTCCTGATTGTTCTCGTGGGTGTTCTCGTTTTCAACTGCGTTTGTGATTATATTTTCTGACATTTTTTTATCCTCCAAATTTTCATTCGGCGGACACGCAAGGCAAATTTTCGTATGTGTATCGTCCACGAAGCGTGCCCTGCCGTTTTTAACAAGACCCTGTGCCCTTTTAGGGTAGGTCGCTTCATATTGATTGCCCTGCTCGTCTACGACAATTACGTTTTTTGTCATGGGTGTCTTCCCCTTTGTATAGATTTGCAATATTGTGTGAATTCCGTTTTTTTTGATGGGTGCCGTCCCCTATTCACACGGTTATTGTAGCATGGCGAGAAAAAATTGTCAATAGATTTTATAAAAAATGTTAAAATCTATGGTACCTCACGTAGAAATGCAAAATTAATATATCGGTGGTAGGGGTCGGCGCCCTCGACGACCCGAAAACGATTGTTAAGATAATTAATATGGCGAAAAAAATCTTCACACATTTTTTCTGTTCGTGCGTTCTTTACGGGTCGTCGAGGCGCCGACCCCTACGATTTTTAATTTTATTTGCAAGATCATTTGAAGATTTGCCAAATCGTTAGTTAATTTAACACAAAAAATCCCGAGGGATATTCTCCCTCGGGAAACTTAAGATTAATATATCGAAAACGGCAGAGGCGAGGAAATGATCCTGTCCATATTGACGTATACATTCTCGTTTTTTACGCCCAGCTCCTTCATATAAACTCTCATGCGTTCAACGCCTGTGTTGTGGGTATTAAGCCCCTCACCGCTCTCGCCGTACCAGAACCGCTCACCCACAGGCCACCAGTATACCTTGGCATCGATCAGCGCGTAGCACTCACGCGAAACGTTTCCGCAGCCGTGATGCCCCACCTGCACGATATCGCTTTTCAGCTTGTCGGCGTGCTCGGACACAAGATGGTTGTTGCACACCCACTCCGCGTCACCGAGGAACATAATAGTCTGTCCGCTTGGGATATGCGTCATTTTGTATACCACACTGGAGTCGTTCATATTCATATCGGCAAAATCCTGCTCCAGCGGCGCGTGAAGCACTTCAAATCTTATATCGTCAAGCTCGATAACGTCGCCTGCGTACACGGTATGTACCGCCACACCCAGCGTCGTTTCGGAATCAAGCATCGCCTGTCTTATGGGCGCGTTTTTAGGATTAGCTTCTCTTGAAATTTTCGTATAAAACTCCTCGGCGGCAAGATTGCAGTAAAAATTCTTGACTTTTATCTTGTCGCGGTAATTTTCATCCGTGCAAAGCTTGTGATAAACGCCGTAATGGTCGCCGTGGAAATGCGAAAACAGCCAAGCATCCACCACGGGCACCTCCTCGCCCGACAGCGTCTTAAGGCTCTCGATAAATCTGTCCGTTTCCTGGGCGTGACCGCCGTCAAAGGCGATAAGTCTGCCCGCCCCCGTCTTTATGATAAAGCTCTGATTGTTCCAGTCGATGACCTCGGAGCACTGCAGCCAATGTATGGACGCGCCCTCGATATTATCGGGGCGCTGTGTGCGAAAATGAGCACGTGTAAACTCATACTTGTAGTCGAGAGGCATTTCAAGATCGGGCGTCTCGGGGTACGCGTCAAACGCGCCGTAAATGAACTGATAACCCAGCACATCCTCCACGAAATGATACGCCGCGATGACCGTGCCCACGCCGCCGTCGTCCAACTTTCTGTACGCTGTATTATAGGGCGGCTCGATCTCGGGTGCCGTGCCAAGCCCGGTCAGATAAAACCTCTCGCCGCGTGTAAACATAACGTATTCCCACACTCCCTCACGTGAGCGTACAAGCTCAACACCGTCAAGCGCCTCGCGGTTTGTTTTGCCCACGACTATCTCAAGAGAGGTGGGCTGCTCACTGTCGCGGACGATTTGGAGCGTCTTACCGCATACCAGCTTTATGTTTGAACGCAAAAACGACGCCGCGCGCATCTCGCTGGTGTTTGCGTTCTCGGATATGACTATTCTGTAATCAACTATTTTGCTCATTTAAGTCTTCCTCCACGTTTGATGTTTTTTGTAGGCAATTATGTACAGTACAAAGTAACAAACTACCAACAATATGCTAAGCAACGCCAGCACATTTTTAATGGACAAATACATAGTGCCCATACCGTAAATTTTAAGCACATGCACGATCTCACGCCAAAGCGTGACCTCGGACAGCATTGTGTTAAGGCACATGCCGTATATTGCCGAGGTGAGCGTAGCCGCGCAGGCGACTACAGCCGACGGTATTCCCTTTCGGAACAGAAAAACTACCGTCACCGCGCCAAGCGCAAGCAGCACGATACCCGAGACAATAAAGAGCCACGCTTCCGTCGTAATGCTGTCGAATCCCATGACGTATTTCTCACCCACCGGCGTTATTCTATAACACAGATATCGCGCGGTTTGCGCCACGTGCCAGCATGCCAGCAGGGTGTATAGCGACGCCATAGCGCAGGTCACAATTCGAGAAATTTTAACAGCCAATTTCACAAGCATTCCCTCCTGGTGAATACGTATTGTACAATTTCTTAGCAGGGCGCTTCACGAAGCGCCCACTGGCCACACCTGTCGCCCCTACGATATTTTTGTTTTATGAACATCGCGTCTACGATGGTGATGCTATATAAGAAATTACCGATTGGTAAGATTGCACAAACCAATCGGTAAACCTCAAAATAAGTCGCTGTGCGTACCCGTTCGAGCCAAGAACAATATCAATTGATCTCCATCTATTTGATATACCAGCAACCAATACGGTTGAATATGACATTCTCGATATCCACCGTAATCACCGGTAAGCAAATGGTCACGATATTTTGCCTCAAGTGTTTCACCGTTCGCAAGAGCTGTAATAACCTTCTTTATTTTGTCAAGATCATATCCGCGTTTTTGCGCTAATTTTAAATCCTTCTTGAATTGATTGGAAGGGATGATCTTATACTTCACCTAAAATGTCCTCCATCATGCTGTCTACATTGTCATACTTCTTGTACTTTTCAGGAGAACGAAACATTTCCTGCGCTTCTTTCATCGCTTCAAGTGTAATCTTATTAGGAACTTGTCTGGTAATAGAAAACGGAATTCCACCTTCATAAAGCATTTGACGAAGAAAAATGTTTACAGCAGTAGAGAGATCCATTCCAAGATCAGCAAGCATTACCTGTGCTTTTGCTTTGGTTTCAGCATCAATACTGATGTTCGTAGATACTTTAGACATAACA